>JAGTRA010000116.1 GCA_018396935.1 Candidatus Bathyarchaeota archaeon | reverse complement strand
GAATCAGAACCACACGAGGGGGAATGAGGTGAGAAGGCGAGAGAATAAACAATCTTGCACGAGTGATAAATGTTAGAGAAGGGCTGGGTAGGAAGGATGATACGTTACCATACAAAGTTATGCATCACCCAGTGCCTGATGAGGGGCCGTCCAAAGGGGCTTATGTAAGTCAGAAGGAGCTTGACCTAATGCTAGACGATTACTATGAAGTCAGAGGTTGGACGCGGGAGGGCATACCTACTCCTGAAAAGCTTAGGGAACTAAACATGGAGGATCTAATACCCATAGTGGAGGCTAAAATAAAGATCTAGGGGGCGGGGAGTATGGTTAAGATACATGAGAGAAAATTTGTTTCAGTGGATCCTGACAAGTGCGTAGGATGTCAAGTATGTGAATTTATGTGTGCATGGACAAAAGAGAAAGCCTTCAACCCCCTTAAATCCAGGATAAGGGTTATCAGATTGAATCCTATGGTTAATGTCTCCCTTACATGCCGACGATGTGAAGACCCGCCATGTGTAGCTGCATGCCCAAGAGATGCCTTAACACAATCGCAGGAAGATGGTTCAATAATTGTAGACGCAGATAGATGCAACGGTTGCGGCTGGTGTATTGAGGCCTGCGATTTCGGGGCAATAATGTTACATCCAGATAAGAAAGTCGTGTTCGTATGCGATCTATGCAAGGATCAGCCAGATGGACCTCAATGCGTTAAATGGTGTCCAGAGGAAGCGCTGGACGTTGTAACGGCGGACGTTTTAGCCCAAAAGTCAAGAACCGCAGCTACAAAGAGACTTCTCCAGGAAATAAGCCAAACCCCGTAATACCCCTTTCTTTTATTTTGAATTTTTATGGCAGAATAGACAAAAGTAAGTTAGCTATCCTTTCACATGCTAGAGAGACTTCTGGGCTAAGCTCCTCCCCAAAATCGGCTATTTTGGGTTGTATGAGGAGTAGCCCTATTTTTGCGCCCGTAGTCTTGGTGAGGTATTCACAGAAAATCCTGAGGGGAAGCATATGTGTTGAAAAGGCGGGATAAAAGTGTAAAGCGCTTAGCTCTACAAACTTTGATTCCCCGGGGTTAAGGCCTAAAAGTGCTGCATCAACTAGGAGAATATGAGTTGGATTAAATGCCTCAATTTTGTCTATATAACTTTCAGGAACAGTCTCACATTCGATGAGGAAAACTTTACTGGATACCTTTCCCCTCAAAGACTGAATAATTCTAATACCAACAGCGTCATCCATCCGTATAGGGTTCCCTATTCCAGCAACAACTACCCTCTCTGCGCCTATGAGCCATTTTCTTAATTTTTCTTCAAGATCATTCTTGATCATCAAGGGTCCCAATTAACCTAGTATAGAGTATAAAAATAGCAAAGTAGGAGATATAAGAAATGGGATGAACTTATCTTTGCAGTGTTCTTATCAATCTACCTTTAGTATCATATATTTCAATAGTTAGTGGCATTTGACCTATTGCGTAGTGAGTTGCACATCCAAAGCATGGGTCATAAGCTCTGAAAGCCATTTCCACCATGTTGAGTATGCCTTGATCTACCTTCCCACCGTGGATTAGGCCCTTTGCAGCATTTCGCACTGACATATTTATTGACGGCGCATTATTCACCGTAGCCACTATTAAGTTGACATCTTTAACTAGAGCGTTTTCATCTAAGACGTAGTGATGAATTAGGGTGCCTCTCGCCGCCTCTACAACACCAACTCCTTCACCGGGTTCGCCAGGCTTATTCCTAACGTTTGGGCTTGTAATCTCAGGGTCTTTAACGAGTTCTACAGCCCTTTCAGCCGCGTATAAGAGCTCAATCAGCCTAGCCCAGTGATAAGCTAGTGTATAATGAACTGGTTTCCCGCCTAGGGTCTTGTACATAAGCTCGTATTCTTCCTGTGCCAAGGGAGTTGCCATCCCATCCGCAGCATTGAGTCTGGCAAGGGGACCTACACGGTATACGCCGCTATTAGGTCCATCTATAAAGCCTTTCCATCCTACTTTCTTGAGGTATGGTTGTTTTACATAGGTCCATGGTTCTACGTATTCAGCTATATGTTCCAGATAATTTTTAGCTTCAAACTTTATGAACTCATTGCCGTAAGGGTCTACCACTCTTATTTTTCCATCGTAAAGGTTTACCTTATTGTGTTCGTCAACTAAGCCCATGTAGTAGGTGCGTAATGTGTAAGTTTCGCTCTTAATTAGCTCAACATATTTGCTGTTACCTAGGATCATATCATGGAAGATTTTTAGTGTAAGCTTTGCAAAATTAACAGTGGACTCAGCCATTTTTTCAATTTCCTGCCTGTTTTCTTCACTTAGTGGTTTGGAGACGCCGCCTGGCAACCCGCAAACTGGATGTGTTGCTTTTCCGCCTAGGATTTCTGTTATTTTTTGTCCGTAGGCTCTGTGTTTTATGACTTCTTTTGCTATTTGTATGCCTGCTTTTTCTATTACTCCTAGGATGTTTCGTTTTTCTGGGGGGGCGTCTGGTCCTACGATGAAGTCTGGGCCGCCGAGGTAGTAGAAGTGTAGTGTGTGGTCGTAGATGTAGTAGCCGCAGTACATGAGCTCCCTAAGCTTCTTAGCAGGCTCAGGAGGCTCAACATTAAAGGCGGCGTCTAAAGCCTTAGCGCTCGCCATGTGATGAGCAACAGGGCAAACACCACAAATCCTACTTGTTAAGATAGGCATGTCCTCAGCTTTGCGACCAATGCAAAACTTCTCAAAGCCTCTAAGTTCAGGTATTTGTAGGTAGGCGTTCTCAACTTCGCCAGCATCATTTAGGAATATGGATATTTTCCCGTGGCCTTCAAGCCTAGTAATTGGGTCTATGATTACTTCTTTCATTCTCGAATCACCTTCCTTCTTAAGATTGACGCAGGTAGAGAGTACATGTAAAAGGTTCCCACAGGATCTTTTATCTGATCAATCAACTTTTCAACCTCTTCCTCAGTGTACTTCTCTTTCTCCTCTTCTAATCCAAGTATGGAGGCTAGGGCGCTGATCATAGCAGCACCCTGCTCTGGAGTGTTTGGGCACGGTCCACCACAGCCGGTACAAGGCATGTCTACCTTTAAGCATCTGGCGCTGCAACCGCCTCTTGTAGCTGGACCCATGCAGATTATACCCTGCTCCAACAGGCATTTTTCAGGGTCAAGGGTTTTTTCATACACGCGATATATTCGAGATATTTTCTTATCCTCTTTCTTTTTGGGGCATTCATCACAAACAGATTTTAATGGCGCTAAAACTGAGCCTTTGGGCGGTAGTTCACCTTTAGCGATGGATTCTAAAGCGAATATTGTCCGCTCCACAGCTGGGGGGCATCCTGGGACATAATAGTCAACGTCCACCGTCTGGTCCAAGGTTCTAACAGTGTTATAGAATTCGGGAATTTCCAGGGTTCCCTCCTTAACTTGAACCTTTGGCTGCGGGTACACCCCAGTTGGATTGTATGTGGAGA
>JAGTRA010000012.1:11307-15992 GCA_018396935.1 Candidatus Bathyarchaeota archaeon | reverse complement strand
GCAGTAGCATTCTATATTCCTGAGGTTGACGGCTTCGGTATAGTACATAGGGGTTATCAAGGCGTAGCCGTTAACGGCCTGCCCTTCTCGACGATAGCTGATTCAACTGCTGGTGGAAGACAGGTTGACGGCTTCCACGGAATATCCATCGAGTATATGCGCTCTCCAAAGTTTCTACAAGCTGATGGAGGATATAGCCGAGTGGTTTGGATGCCGAAGGAGGTAAAGGAGCGCGTTAAAAACTTCATTCCAGCAGAGCTTGTTGATAAAATTGCCACCGAAGAGGATGCTAAAAACATTGAAGAGCTAAAGGCCTTCCTTAGGGCACGTAACCACCCCGTAGTAGAGAGGTGGAAGGAAGCCGAAGCTGTAGCTGTCACGGTAGAGGCTCCTGCTGAAGTTAAAGAGGAGGTGGTTGAAACTGCTGAAGCGCCAACCATTACTGCAGCTACGCTTCCAATAACCGCTGGAGGCTTTAAGATAATTCTAAAGGATGCAAAAATCTACGCTAAGAAGGTTATAATTCGATCGATTAAAGGCGAAAAAGTTGAGAAAAGGTGAGGACCTTTTGTCCAAGAGAGAAGAGCGAAAGGAGCAGCCATCAGGCCCCTTTGGCCTAAAACTTGATCCCCGCCTATTGGAAATGCTTGCTAAATTCCAAGAGATAGAACTGGAAGATTTCGAAATGGAGGTAGGCGACCTCGAGCTATGGTTTCAACCAGGCTCAGTAGCGGTGCCTCCAACCCTCAAAAGGGTTGCTCAACCCGCGCCTGTTACAGGTAAGCCGGTTAAAATAATTGAAGTTGATTTTACTCCACCTGTTGAAAAATATCCTGGAAAAGTTGTTGAAGTCAAGCTTGGTGCAACTAGGAGTGAGGGTGGAACTAGGGGTAAATCAATAACAATTGGAGGGGAAACAACCCCTCCCTTCTATACTTTTGAGGGCCCAACACCCCATCCTCCAGTTATAACCATTGACGTTTTTGACATGCCGGTTCCCCTCCCTAAAGCTGTGAAAATGCATGTTAAAGATGTTCTAGAAGACCCTGCAGCATGGGCTAAGCTGGCTGTTGAAAAATTTGGCGCTGATATGGTTACAATTCACCTTGTAAGCACTGACCCAATGCTAAAAAATGCCTCCCCAAAGGAGGCTGTTAAAACCGTTGAGGCTGTAGCCCAAGCAGTGGATGTACCCCTGGTGATTGGCGGATGCGGAGACCCAGCTAAGGATGCAGACGTCTTCCAAGAGGTTGCTGAAACCTTTGCTGGCGAAAGATTCCTAATAAGCTCCATAACACGCGACATGGATATTGAAAGATGTGCAAAATTCGTGAAGAAAAACGGCCATGTAGCTTTAGCCTTCACCCCAATGGACTTAAACCTTGCAAGGGAGCTTAACAGAAAGCTATACGATTTCCTCCCTAAGGAGGATATCGTTATGGACCTAACCACTGCAGCACTTGGATACGGCCTAGATTATGCCTTCACAAATATGGAGCGAGCGAGGCTAGCGGCACTTATGGGGGATCCAGAATTAGCTCACCCCATGTCCTCTGGAACAACAAATGCTTGGGCAGCTAGAGAAGCATGGCTGAAGATGGATCCGCAATGGGAGCCTCGAGAGCTAAGAGGCCCATTATGGGAATTAATCACCGCTCTAACTCTGCTGCTAGCCGGCGTCGATTTATTCATGATGATGCATCCAGCAGCGGTAAGAACCATGAAGGAAATCATACGCCAGCTGAGTAGCGGAGGCAGCGCTAACCCTGAAAAACTCGTAGAATGGGTCTCAATGAGAATCTAGAGGAGGGTTGACGTTTATGAGTAGAGCTAAAGTGGGGGTAAAAGAGCTAAGCCCAATAGACGTTTATAAGCTTCTACCAAAAACAAACTGTAAAGAATGTGGCGAAGAAAACTGTATGGCTTTCGCGACGAAGCTTGTTAATAGGGACATTCCGCTGGAAAAGTGTAAGCCACTACTTACGAAGGAGTATGAGAAGGCTTACCAGCAGCTTAAGGATCTTCTGAAGCCAGCTGTTAAAGAAGTTGTAATTGGCGAAGGCGAAAGGTCAATTAAAGTTGGCGGAAAGCTTGTAATGTATAGACATGAACTAACATACTTCAACCCAACAGCCATAGCCATAGATGTAACTGATGAAATGCCTGAGGAGGAGATCCTAAACCGAATAAAGAGGGCGGAGGAATTTCGCTTCGAGTATATAGGCCAGGTTCTAAAACTTGACATGATCGCGGTACGATCAACTTCTAATGACCCTGATAGGTTTAAAGCCACCGTGAAAAAAGTTGCCGAAAACACTAAGCTCCCAATGATCCTATGCTCCCTAAACCCTGACGTTCTTGAAGCTGGCTTAATGGCGGCGCCAAAAGCACGGCCGCTAATCTATGCTGCTACAAAAGATAATTGGAGGGCTATGGCTGAACTTGCCCTAATGTATAATTGTCCCCTAACGGTTTTCGCTCCCAATGACGTTAAATTACTTAGGTCGCTTGTTAAGACGCTAATGGAGTATGGTGTCCGCGACCTAGTGTTAGACCCTGGAACCATGTATGGTGATGGTTTAATAGCAACTGTAAACAACTTCACAATGATAAGAAGAGCTGCATGTAAGTATGGTGATGAACTTTTAGGATTCCCATTAATAGGCATACCCATGACTGTGTGGATGGATGGCGCTGGATTAGCTCCTGAATTGTTAATGTGGCGAGAAGCTACTTTAGCCGCTATGCTCATCGTCCGCTACGCAGACATAATAATCCTCCACAGCCTTGACGGCTGGGCGCTACTTCCCATAACCGTACTACGTCAAAACATTTACACTGATCCAAGGAAACCTGTTGCAGTAGAGCCAGGTCTTAGAGTATTTGGAACTCCAGATGAAAACTCTCCAGTCATGTTCACCAGCAACTTCGCTCTAACATATTACACATTAGCCTCAGACCTTGAATCCGCAAAGATAAGCGCGTATGTAATAGTGGTGGATACTGAAGGATTAGCCGTAGATCCGGCAGTTGCTGGCAGAAAATTAACAGCCGAGAAAGTGGCTGAAGCCATAAAAGCTTCAGGTGTAGAAAGCAAGGTTAAACATAGGAAACTGATAATTCCAGGTAAAGCTGCAGCTCTAAGTGGAGAAATTGAAGAACTAAGCGGGTGGCAAGTCTTAGTAGGTCCAAGAGATTCATCAGAGATACCTAAATTCCTACAAGAAAAATGGCAGAAAAACTAAATTTTACCCAATAAATTGATTTTTAGGTTTTAGGCAACTCCTCAGCCCTTTTTCTACGTTTGTATGCGTTTATACGCTCCTGTAGGATGATGAATTCCCTCGGTGTACTAAAAGTTTCAACAACGCCATTTTTCCTTTTTCTCTTAACCGTTATACAATGATCCACCATACAGCTTAACACGCAAGCACCACAATAGATACACAAATCTTTCGTTACGCGTACTTCGCCGCTACTCCAAAATAAAGCATTAGTTGGACACGCCTTTATACAGAGTTTGCACTCAACCCCATGGCATATGCGCTTATCAATAAATATGTCGCCTCCTTCAAAAAATTCCTTAACACCAAGGGGGGCTAGAAGCTCTTCTCTACGCTTTTTTCGCTCCCTTTCAGAGGTCTCTACTAGCATGTAAAAGATATCTACGTCCCTCGACTTGTCGTAAGCTTCCAGCTTTCCCTTCATTATGTCTCATCTTCAACTCTTTACTCTATAAAAAAAGGATCACTTCCCATACATTATAATTTCGTAGAATGCTAAGGCTCCTGTAACCAAAAATATTTTATTACGCTTATCTAACCTTGAGTCTTGGGAATGGTGAATGTGCGAGTTTAGAGTGATATTAGATGGAGAAGAAGTTTTTAAAGATGTTGTCTACGTAAAAGCTGAGGATGGAAGAGTTTTAGTAAGGGACGTTGTAGGCGAGTCTATTATATTTGAAAATTGTAGAATCGTAGAGGTCGATGTAAATAACACTCGTCTCGTCTTATCCAGGGCTTAAAGAAGTGTTGATATAAATCCTGAGGCTAACCCCAAGAATATGGGCAATGGTAAACCCGGAAATATCTCCTTCTTCTCAAGCATTTTAAGTGTGAGATAGCATCCTGTTAGTATTCCAACCATGGACATTAAGCAGGCTATAATACCGAAGTTTAGGAGCATATGCCCCATAAGCATGGAGTAAAATGTTAAGTCTCCAAGCCCGATGTGGATATCTTTGAAGGATAATATTAAGCCGCGGATCTTTTCCAAACCTTGGCTAGCTATCTTCCCAATGGGTCCACGATAGACGGCAAATATGTCATAAAACGCTAAAAAGCAAAGAATGGCTAAGGTGCTTAATGTTTGAATTGATGATCCCAGAAAGGCCCCAAGCGCCCCTCCAATGGCTATGATGACTAAGCTACTCACTCGGTTGCTGGCTTTAAAGATTAAATATAGCGAGGATAATGTAAGACAAGCTGAGAAAATCAATATCGCCTCAAATCTTATTGGAAAAATTATAGTTGAGAGTGCTAAGAGATATACAGCGGATAAGAAGAAGATGGTTATGGAGACGACGGTGCCTGTGAAGACAAGCACCAGCCTAGGATTCTTTATCCTCAATAATGTTAACAGAATTGTAGCGCCTACTAGAAGCAATACTACAAAGTAGAAGGCAT
>JAGTRA010000012.1:0-11256 GCA_018396935.1 Candidatus Bathyarchaeota archaeon | reverse complement strand
CCTTCAGGGCTTTCAGGGAAGGGTGTTACACTATGAAGCCTAAGGGATGACTCGAGGAGGATAAACGAGCATATAAAACCAAAGATTAAGCTGGTTAATATAGGCGTTAAATGAATAATTCTGGCTTTAAATTTGCTCATTATCAATTTCAGCCTCCAGAAAATTCAGAACCCTCAATTGGCACTTGTCGCAAAATACGCTTTTCTTCCTATCTGTGTCAAGGATTGAGTTGGAGAAATACATGACGCAAAAGGGGTTATTACAGTGCCCAAGCCCAATAGTGTGGCCGAGTTCATGGATAGCCTCTTTTAAACATCTATCCATTAAAAGTTTAAAATCTGATGTCTCACCGTAAAACTCTGGTCTAAGCCTATAAAGCGATATGACGGCAGCCTTTCCAGGGCATTCAGCCTGTCCAAAAACAAAATTTAAACCTGGAACGAAGATGTCAACCTCTGTCACCCCTAAAACCCTATCAATACCCCTCATCTTACCTGCATAGATGCTTATGGTAGCTAGTAAAATATCTGATCGATATTGCCCCCTTTGACGGTTTAAAGCATCCCTTGCTAATGGTAATGTATCCGGTAGTATGTCGCATCCTGTTCGCGGAAATACTGTTTTAATATTCTCCCTTAGACTTTCTAGGACTTTGTGATCTACGGGTCCTATACGCAATATGCCTATCTTCATTGCTTTACACTAAATAGTAAAGGTATCCCCTGCCTCCGGGGCTACAGCTTCAAAGCCTGCTTCTTTATTTATCCAATCAGCTAGAAGTTCACAGTTTCCATTCGCCCCGTGAATTACGAAGAATCTAGCATTTCCCTTCACTCTCTTTACAGCTTCCCTTAATTCACTAGCTCCACAATGTGAAGAGAAATCGAAGTGCTCCACTTTTGCCTTAACCTTTCTAACCTTCCCATCAATAACGCATACTCCCTTATCTAGGAGCTCCCTGCCCGGGGTTCCCGGAATCTGGTAGCTAACTAGAAATATGGCATTCTGTGATTTCTTTCCAATTTTTGAAACATAAAAGGCTGCTGGTCCGCCCTTAAGCATTCCAGCTGGAGAAATAATCACGCCTGGTTTTTTAGTTGCCTTTCTACGGTCCCGCCACCCCTCAATCCAATGGGTCATGTGTATGGCGTCCATAAATAGCTTTGGATCCCTGAGGAATTGAGGATAATTCATCATCACCCTGCTAGCCTCCCTAGCCATCCCATCTAAGTAAACGGGGTACTCAAAATGGTGAGCTGCTAATACACATGCTATCTCCTGAGCTCTGCCTATGCTAAAAGCAGGCACTAAAACAGTTCCACCATTTTCAACAACCTCTGTGACAGCTTCCACGAATTTCTTCTCAAGCTGCTTTCTTTCAGTATGATCCTCATTGGCGTATGTGCTCTCCATTATTACAGCATCTAATTCACCATAATTCATACTTGATCCTTCTAGAAGCCTAGTTTCTACAATGTTAAAGTCTCCCGTGTATAAGATCCTCTTTCCCTCAGCTTCAATAAGGACATGGGCGCTGCCTGGAATATGTCCTGCATTTAAAAGCTGAATCGTCATGTCGCCAATTTCCTGCTTAACACCATAATTAAGAGGCTTAATATTCTTCATCATAGCCTTCAATTCAAGGTACTCATAGGGTAGATAGTAACTTGAAAGGTGAATAAAGTCTGAGATAAGCAATTGACTTAATTCAGCTGTTAATGCACTCGTGTAGGTGGGAATTCTACCATGGATATAAAATATCGGGATGGCCCCCGAATGGTCTAAGTGACCGTGGCCTAGGATTATGGCGTCTACATCTTTTGGAGAAACATGTATGGGGAATCCAGGCTCATGATTAAGCATCACACCGTAATCTAGCAAAACCCGCGTTTTCTCGGTTCCAACCAGTATAGCTACCCTTCCAACTTCTCGGGTTCCGCCGAGAAATTTTATTTGAACACCCATATCTTTTCATCCATCATTGCATTAATGATTCTCTCTAGTATTTTAAAAATGTATTGAATTTTTTGCTATTAAAGTTCTAGTTTTTCCCATTTTAATAGCTCTTAACACCTCATCCAAGTCCATTGATGCTTGAACCTCAGTGTATGCAGTCCATAATTCCTGCGGGCTATGGGCGTCGCTTCCAGCAACTCCAGGCAACCCCATGGATTTTGCTAATTCCCCAGCCATAGCATTGGATTGCGGTGAACTTCCACCGTTAAGGGTTTCAATTGCGTCAAACTTATAGTTGCGCACTAAATCCCCGAGGCCAAATTGCCTATATGGATGGGCTGCTATAGCTAAGCATCCAACTTCTTTTGCGAAGTCTAAAATGTTTTCTATCGTCCAGGGTTCTGGAGGAACTTCCGCAGATCCCAATAGCAAGATGTCGCCGTGCACCGTGCTTACTTCAATACCTGGAATTATCAAAACGTCTGGATACGCTGTAGCTAACTCCCTAACTTTATAGTAGCCCTTTCCAGTGTTATGATCTGTTACGGCAATCGCGTTAATGTATGGGTGGGCTATGAGTTGTTCCACTAAAATTTTAGGATGTATTGAGGAATCATTTGAAAATATCGTGTGGATATGTAGATCAGCACGAATCAAGATTTACCGCCCAGCAGTTCAGATAGGAAGTTTGCAACCATTTTTTCCCAATCATCCTTAAGTTCGAAATATTTAAACTTAATGCCCTTAACCCTACACCTTTCCTCAATAGCCTTTAATACAGCATCTCCCCAATCTTCAGGACTATGCAATAACACTACAACCCTGTAATCCATTCTATACACGTAATCAGCTGACTGCTGAGCTACATATGTTATTATTTCAGCATCCAGCGGGAAAGTGGTTTCATGCTGTGAAAGCGGGTAGGTTTCATCAAGCTCCATTGGGATTACGCCGAAAGGTGCATCATAGGCACATACATGAATGTTTTCCGGCCAAGAATTAAAGGCTTTTTTAATAGCTTTCTCAAGCTTCTTGAATTCGCTGGTTTTATGGAGAGGTTTAACTCTAGTCTGGGGGATTAGTATGAGGATTTCAGCTTTAGGCGGCTTTGTATATCTTTCCCTAAGCCTTATGCAGTGGCGGACAACTTCTGGCCTCACGAGATCTATGCCACTATAGAAAAATAGGCCGCTAGGCTTAGAGACTGGGCTATGTCTCTCTATAAACTCCTTAAACTTATCTAATTTCTTAATAGCCTGAAGTAATGAGGGATGCGCATAGCTTCTCGCTGTTAAATGCTCCCATAAACGTCCCTCTCTTATGGCTTGTTTAATCCGTTTAATCTCTGATATGCAAGCGTAAAGATTATGCTCCGCTAAGAACCTCTCCCTCTCAACTTTTGTCATACTCCTAACGTCTTCGGGAGTGCTCCGACTGCATGCTGGACATGAGCATGGAAAATACTCCAGTTCATTCAACCTAGCCGTGCCCATTTCAGTCATATAGCGTCCATCCTTCGCGTATAAAGCGTAGGAAGCTGAATCGAAGAAGTCGCATCCAAGGGCTACTGCTAAAGAGAACATCATTGGGTGTCCGGCTCCAAAGAGATGTAGTGGTCTATCCGGTGGAATATTCATTTTAGCAGCCATTATCATATCCACTAAGACGTCAAAGCGGTAATTCTCCATAACCTTAGTTGGACTCCCCAGCGCGTGAATCTGAAATGGAAGTTTACCCATTTCTCGGGCTGACTTCACTACTAAATCGGTGAATTTTCCACCTTGAATCGGGCCAACCCATAGAATGTCATCCCTCGTTTTAATTTTGAATAGCTCCTTAGCCCTCCTAATTGTTTCGTTAACAGTTTCTTCAGCGTAGCTACGTTTAACATTCCACCCCGTTGGCACATCTAGAATTGTAGCTATGTCCACGTTTATCTGCTCTTGGTAGGCTACTATCTCCTCAGGCTTGACATCTAACTCCCCATAGATAAGAAGCTGATAGGCTCCGGAATCTGTCATAACCACGCCATTAAAATTTAGGAAATCATGAATTCCCATTTTCGCAGGCTGCTCTCCAAAGCGCTTTCTCAAAATGTAGGCATTTGTTATTAATGCTTCAAATCCGAATTTCTCCCGTAACTCTGATGGAGGTATAGGTTGAATTGTAGGGTTTACCACGGGGAAAAGTAAAGGAGTCTCTATGGTTCCACTTTTAGTGTGTAGTCTGCCGATTCTTGCCAGTAAATCTCTATCCCTAACCTCGTAGCTCATTTAAATCAAACAAAAGTCGGTAATTCAAACTTATAAGCTAAAGCATTAAGCATGGCAAACTTTATGGCGTAGTATGTAAGTCTCTAGAGGGGATAATCAATGGCATGCACGATAAGTGTAGAAGAGAAACCATTGTTGAATGATCCAATTTTAATAGAGGGGCTTCCTGGGATAGGCTTCGTAGCTAACATAGCGGCTCTACATCTGATAAAAGAGCTTAAAGCTCAACGTTTTGCGAGAATTTTCTCGGCTTCCTTTCAAGACTTGGCGATAGCTACGGAGACTGGTGAACCCCGCACCCCCATAAATGAGCTTTATTACTACAAAAATAGTAGTGGCAGAGACTTAATTATATGGTATGGAAATACTCAAGCATTAACAACTTTCGGCCAATATGAATTATGTGGGAAAGTTCTAAGCCTCATTGAGGAGCTTGGATGCAAGTTTATCATAACTATTGGGGGGTATAGACAGGAGGAGCCTAAGGATGTTCGAGAAGTTTACTGTGCAGCATCCGACCCTGAAACGCTAAACATGGCCTTAGGCCTTGGGACAAAGGTCATGGTTGGAAACATATTCGGGATTGCAGGTATACTCATAGCCCTTGGCGCCCTAAAAGGCTTTAAGGGCTTCTCCATCCTCGTGGAAACACCTGGCTTATATCCAGATGCAAAAGCCGCCAGCTACGCCATTAACATTCTAAATAAGTTTTTAGGGTTAAATGTTTCCTCTTCAGGGCTTGATTTAATCGCTGAAGAAATTTCAAAAATATTAGAATCTTTCGGCTGGGTTAAAGCTCAAGAGAAACAAAAGAAATGGGAAGAATTCAAATGGTTTGTTTAGGCTTGAGTTTCGCTTATAAATTGCTCATAAATCTTTTGAACTCTCTCAGCAGCGGGGCCCGTCCCCTCAATAACCCCTTTCTCAGTGACTTTTATTTTATCCATAACCCATATGAAGCCTTTATCCTCATATAGCTTAACCATCTTTGGGAAAACTCTCTCTAAACGATCCGCTAAAGCCTTGAGGTCGAAGGGCTTCTCAACACTTAGTATTTGAGCCACAATGCCGCCGTTTAAGAACACCCTATGATATTGTTGTCCCTTTTCATCCTTAGCCTCAGCTAAACATAAGCTCAGGTTATCTGGGTTTATACCTATGAGAGTTCCTGTGTAAGTCTTTCCGGTAGTTGTTACTACTGTAATGCTTTTATCAATTAGGGCTGAAACTTCAGTGAAGAATCTTCTTTGGGCAACAGACAATTTTCAACCTCCTAGTACTCCATTACGTAAACGTATATTTTAGGGTTTAAATGTCACAGTATTTTTGATGTAAGTGTTTCATTAAAGTTGCGCGTTTTCTCCTCTAAGTTTTGTTTTAACAATATAATTGTGTTAGAGGGAACATCTCTATTCACTATAACGTTAGGGCCTATCCAGCTGTTACTGCCAATCTTAACCCCGGGCATAAATAGGGCATTAACCCCTGTCTTCACATTATCGCCTAATATGGCGCCTAACTTTCTTCTCCCAGTGTCTATAAGCCTATCCTTAACCATCATCTTAACATTCTTTGCATCTAGCCTATAGTTGGCTGTTATGGTCCCCGCGCCGAAATTGCAGTTTTCCCCAATTATGCTGTCACCTACATAAGATAAGTGGCCTATATGTGTGCCGTCCATAATTATGCTATTCTTTATTTCACAAGCATTTCCAATACGGGTTCTCTTCCCAATACTTGTATATGGGCGTATATAGCAGTTTGGACCTATATCGCTTCCCTCATCTATAAAAACCGGCCCCTCAATATATGCTCCTGAACGTATACGCGTGTTTTTAGCTACACTAACTGGCCCTATAAGGTGGGCTCCATCCTCAATGGCTCCTAAGACCTTATGCTCCATTCGGGATAGAGCCCAACGGTTAGCTTCAAGCAAATCCCATGGTCTACCTACGTCACACCACTCGCTGATTGGAATCTCAGCAGTCAATATACATGCACCATCATTTGCCATCAAAGTTATGGCGTCAGTGATTTCCCACTCACCTCTAGATGAAGCTTTTATCTTCCTTGCTTTCTCAAAAATTTCCTCAGAGAAAACATATATTCCAGCGTTAGCCATGTTGGACGGCGCTTCCTCCCTTCTCGGCTTCTCAATTATACGCTTAACCCTGCCGCCTGCTGCTGTTTCCACAATCCCAAATTCCTCAGGATTATCCACTTTAACAACAGCCATGGTGGCTGTCGGCGCGTTATCCTTGTGAGTATCTAGCACTTTCTCTAAGGCTTTAGCAGTAAAGAGTAAATCACCATAAACAAGTAGAAAATCTCCACTCACATATGGCTCAGCTGCAGTGACAGCGTTTCCTGTTCCTATAATAGACTCTTGATAAGCATATTCAATATTCAGCCCAATTTTCTCTCCATTACCAAAGTATCCCTGAATTTTATCCGCCATGTAATTTACAACGATCACTACGTCTCTTATTCCACAGGCTCTTATAGCTTCTAGGCAGTATTCAAGGATGGGTTTTCCAGCTATTTTTATCATATGCTTAGGCCTAGTTTCGGTTAAAGGGCGAAGCCTCACTCCTTCCCCAGCTGCTAAAATAACAGCTTTCATTCCTTAAGGCTCTCCTCAGCCTTTTTTATAGATGCTAATGCAGCCTCCATCATGCTTTTTGCTTTTTCACTTGATACACCTTCAACGGTTACTCTTATTAGAGGCTCTGTTCCAGAAGCTCTAATTAAAATCCAACCGTCATCTGTGGATATACGAACACCATCCACTTTGGAGACTTCTCTATAGTTTCGTAGAATTTCTAGAAGATGTTCTTCAGCTCTCTCTAATACTTCATACTTTAACTCATTTGGGCATGGAATATTCTCCCTAAGCATAGGATGTTCTATGGCTTCAGCTATAAATTCTGAAAGCTTTTGATCTCTTTCTTCCAAATTCCTAAGGAGCAGTAAAGCTGAAAGAATTCCATCCGGACAGTAGTGGAATTCAGGGTGTATCCAAGCTCCACAGGGTTCCCCGCCAAAAACAGCATTATGCTTCTTCACCGCCAGAGCGACGTAAACGTCTCCAACCTTTGTCCTAACAACCTTCCCTCCCTTAGATTCTACAAGCTCTTCTATACTCATTGAAGCTTCAACATTTGTTGCGACGACTCCTCCATGGCTTTTCTCTACAACATTTGAGGCATAGACGGCTAATACTCTATCAAAAGACACAAAGTTTCCCTTTTCATCTATAAAGGCTACTCTGTCTCCATCTCCATCAAAGGCTATGCCAACATCTGCGCCTAGTGACTTCACTGTTTTCGCTAGGTAGCCTAGGCTTTCGAAATTCGGCTCCGGCTTCCTTCCCGGGAAAAATCCATCCATTTGAGCATTTATTGCCACTACTTTGCAACCGCTCTTTCTAAAGATTGTTGGCGCAATTTCGCTTGTAGCTCCACATCCAGGATCTACAATCAGACGCCATTCCCTATCAAGCTTAACCCTATTTAATAGCATTTCAACATATTCCTGGCTTTCATCTTTATAGATTGCCTGTCCTAGGTCTCGCCAGCTAGCTAGCTTAAAAACGCCGCTCCTTAAAATTTCCTCAATTTTGTTTTGTTTTTCCTCATCTATTGATGCACTGCTTTCATCGAAGATTTTTATGCCATTGTATTGAGGAGGGTTATGAGACGCTGTTATCATTACGCCAGCATCCGCTTTAAGCTTTCGTGTAAGATATGCAAGAACCGGTGTTGGTTGAATGCCTAAAAGTTGAACTTGAGCACCTGAAGCGATAAGTCCTGAAGTAATAGCTTTCTCAAGCATCAAACCTGAGGTTCTAGTATCTCTTGCAATTAGAACATAACCTGCTTCAGTAACCTCTCCGAGGGCATAACCAATTTTAACGGCTAAATCTGGCGTTAACTCTTCATTAACTAAGCCGCGGATGCCTGAACTGCCAAATAATTTACATGCCATAACATGGGCCTTCCTTAGCAAATACTAACTGAATATAAGCAGGGAATATTATTTAAAAGTATAAACAAATAAGCAGAGGTAACAGGATAAATCTAAAAATAGAGTTTCTTCTAGATTTTTCCAAGCTTCTTTAAGCTTTGAAGCACATTTTTAGGCGGAGGCATCTCTTCTTCCACTTTAGTTTTCTGCATGGTTGGTTCCGTGACCTTCCTGCTCTCTATCTCATTTCTAGCCTTTTTCCTAAGCTCTTCTATTGCCTTAACTAGTTCCTCTAGAGCTGCAACTTTATCATTTAATCCCACAACTCTTATACCATCTGGCTGCAATGATATATAGACGGGCGGTATTCCGAACTTCAATTCCTTCCTAATGAACTGGATTATGGCTGGGAACTGCTTATTGTCTCTAAAAGTGAAAAATACTTCATCCTCAGTGATGGCGGAGGGTTCATCTCCTTGAATTGGAACTATTACCTCAGCGAGGCCCTTCAGGATTTCCATATAAACATTTACGCGCTCAGAACTTAGTGATTCTAAACGTTCCTTAAGCTTATTCACTTTATCTTCAAGTTCTCCTGTCCTATCGACGAACGGTAAACCAGTAAGCTCACATAAGCGCTTCTCTACAGCACTCTTACGTTTAAACTCCTCTAATTCAGCCTGAGCCTCACTAAATTCAGTTTTACATTCACTGATAAAGTGATCAAGCTCAAGAAGCCTTGTAGCAAGTTTCTCCAGCTTAATCAAATCAGGCTTTCCCAAATCCGCTTTATCTTCAACGAGAGTAACCTTTAACACCTCTCCATCCATAATCTACACCACTCAGAATTGAAGGATAACCCCTAATAACAATTCCTAACATGCAGATATACATTAGAAAATTATACCATACACAATGAAGGTTGCCATTTTTTAACTTAACTTTTGTAAAAATGGATTATAGACGCAATTGTTTTTCAAGAAGGATTTTAGTAAAAATTTTACTCAATACAATGGTGGATTATAAATAAGATCTGAGTTCGGATTTTTACTCAAAATTCATAAATTAATCTCAGCGCTTCTAAGCAGCTAATCTTTAATGGAATATCTTCAATTTGAGAGAAGTAGAGAATCCCCTCTATCGGATGTTTCTGCAACTATTTAAGCTAGTAAAGAGCATCGCTACAGCCTTGGCATAAGATGCAATGACGCAAAGCTGCTATATTTGCCAAATGCGTAAGCCTATCATTCTTTAGGGATGCAATCAAGATAACCTTACACTTAATACTTTCACGAGGAAGCTGAAATGTCAATGATGTAGGAATGATTTCATGTGATATTTTTAAGCATAACCATTCTCGATGACATTGATCAAAATTTTTATAAAAAGTCTAATTTGTTACGCTTTCCAATTTTTAATAACCTACTGGATGATGCAGGCAGGCTTAATAGCAGTTGATATCTTTTCCAATTTTTGTTGCTCTTTTGTTATTATAAAAAAAGGGGTTTTCAATCGATGAGGCTTGAATGGATTAATAGCTTATCTTTATATATGTGGCGATAAGCTTGAAGTCTCTTCCAAAGTTTTTCATCGCTTTTTTCAATTAACTCGCAAAGGGCTTTAAATGCCCATTCGGCTGCTTTTCTCCATGTATAATTTTTCCTAATGTGTTCAGTCGCGTGTTCTCCCATTTCCCTACAAAGATCTGGATCAGCATATAGCGTTTCTATTAAGTCTGCAAGTTTTTCCTCTTCAAAACATGCCCACTTACCGCCGCTAGTTATGAAGGATGGAACTTCTTCAAATCCACTTACTGGTATAAGAAAGCCTGTCTTACCATTGATGATAATCTCTGGAGGCGCTGACCAGTTTATGGCTATGCACGGGATCCCCATAGCGCCTGCTTCAACTAAAGTCATTCCAAAACCTTCAGCATGACTGGGTAGAACGTGGCATCCGCGCTTTTTGCCTAATGCTAACCCGTATATTTTTGGCATGTACCGATGGGGTAGCCTCCACACTCGTATGCCAATGTCCTCAGTGTAGGTTACATTCCTCACACCTAGCTTCTTTATCAATTCTAAGTCTTGTGGCCGCTTATCTCCATGGATAACTAGGTGCATGTCAGGCTTCTCTATCATGGCATACGCTTTAATAAGGGCAGGTAGGTTTTTTCGCTCATCAACCCTTCCTACGTATAAAACCACAAACTTATGATCCAGTTTAAGTTTCTCCCTAAGCTTTTCGTCTGCGTTTTGAGGGTTAAATATGTCCAATCTAACTCCATGGGGAACATAGTGTATCGGGGCTTTAACACCAGACCTCCTATATACGTTGCATGTAAACAGGCTTGTCCCCCAAACTTGATCCATAGCATTGCAGCCTTCAACCCACACATCATTTATAGAATCAGATTCCGCTACAGAGTAGCCGACTATTTTTAATGCTGGAATATGCTCCCTTAAAGCATATAGCACGTGGAAGCTGTCCGGGTGACTCAGGCGGATAATAACCTTAAGGTGTAAGAACCTTATGTAGCGCTCTATATCCTCTAGCTCCAAATTCACGGAGCTTCTGGGCAGCACTCTTTTCATAAAACGGATTTTATCAATTTTTTCAGAAATGCTCCAAGGAATAATATATGTGGGTATACCAAGCTTGTCCAGTTCATTCATTAACTCTATTCCTACAATTGTCCAGCTTGATTCTCCTAAAAGTGGGGAATAAAAAGCAACACAATATCTTTTTCTTGGCTTCTTTACGTTTTGTAAAGCGGTTGCCGGGTCATAGGGCGTTTGCCCTTTGAAAGTTGTGGATACACCCCTCCAGTAAAGGGGGTCGTACCGTTTTTCAATATTTTCCGCCATCTACATCATGTTTTCTTCCGATTTAACTATAATAAATTTTTTAATCTCCTCCAGTAATTATTGAGTCTAAAAGCTCCACGTTACGGTAGGCTCTTCTATATAGCTCCTTTCTCCATTCTGCAAAATTAGCTTTTATAACTTCACGATTATCCCAAATATCGTATATCTTTTCTAAGACTTCATCCGTTGCGATG
>JAGTRA010000115.1 GCA_018396935.1 Candidatus Bathyarchaeota archaeon | reverse complement strand
GGTGAAAGAAGCATCTTTTTGAACTTCTCAATAACATTTCCAAAATTTAACGGTTCAATCATTAATGGCTTAGCAATTCTTAGAATTTTTTCAGTTTCTATAAACTTTTCAGCAACCTCTAAAGCCATAGCTCCAAACTCTTCATATCTTATTTCAACTTCTGGGATAGCTCCACGGGCCTCTACATCCAGTCTGGGTATAATCCCTAATAGCTCTACATTACGGATGTAGAGAGCCTTCTCCACTAGAAGTTGCAAGTCATTAGTCATGTAACTTAGTCTAACCTTATTGAAGATAACCCCTGCGACATGAACTCCCATCCTATTTAGGGCATCTACATGGTTGACAGCATCCATAATAGCGCCCTCCAATCCTCCCTTATCACAGGCTACCACGATTATTACTGGGATATTCAATGTTAATGCAACTTCAAGTGTGGAAAATGGGTGCTCTTCAGCCGTGTTTAATAGTCCAGTAAAATCCCCCATAGCCCCCTCTATGAGAAGTAATTCGTAATCTCGAGTAGCTGCCTTCACGACCTCGGTTATTGGAGACCATCCACTATTTCCTAATCTTATTGAGGAATATGGTCGCATGGGCTCTTTAATTAGGTATAGGGAGGGCACTATGTCGCGGATGTCTCCGCCAACCTTAAGAACGCTTACGTTGATGCCTCTACGCTTTAAAGCCCCTGCAACACCTGCTAATATAAAAGTTTTGCCCACCCCGCTTTCAGTAGCAGTAAAGATAACTCCTCTAGGACTGTTAGAACTTGGAGTGTATGATTTTATTTCTAAACCTGTTGATACGCCTATTTCGCTCTTTAGCTTAGCTTTTAATGTCGAGTTAGCCATTTTAATTCTTTGTAATTCCTCTGTTTTTATGTCTAGGCTCTTTATTACATTTTCCACTAAATTCGGGTTTTCATCTAGGAGTCCGTGGACAAGAACGCCTGTAATATTGCCTTCTCTGTTTGTAACTCCAGATATTAAGTCTTGGGGTTTGCGTCGATAATTTACCCTATTGACATGGGATATCATTATTGGCTTAGCATTTTTTCCAAGGATTATTCTCCCATATGTATGGCAATGAAATCCTGTAACCTCTGAACCAACATTAGCCGTTATGAAGCTCTCGCCGATTATCGTGGCTTTAACTCGATCTGTGCATATTAATGGCTCAAACTCCACGTCCAATAAACCAAGCCCTATTTTTATAATGGGTATTGGTGAAAGCCTGCCTGTATCTGTGCATTTTCCAAGTGCTTGAAAGCCAGCGCAAATTCCAAACAGATATTTCCCTTTATCAGCCATTTTAATGATTTCCCTTGCAAGGGCGCCCCTAATGCTTCCAGACTCTATTAGGCTCCCGCCTGGTATTATGAGCATGTCTAGAACTTCTGAAGCTGGACGTCCATCCACAAGTCCATCTTCTTTAACGATGTCTGTAGGCAGGCCTCCAAAGTCTTCAAAACAAGGTAAAGCCCCAGGCACGTAAACTAAGCCTATACGATGTTTTAGGCTTATATGAGACACCCCATTAAGTCGGAATACATTTATATTGCTGAATATTTAAATTGATTGGATGGGCCATCCAGCATGCTCTCAGCCATTCCCATAGATATCATTAATGTTCGAGTTACCTTTAAAAAGGCTAGAGTTCCATTGCTTGAAGCTATCGCCTTTAGGGATAAGGCTGAAGCTCTCAGGGAAATACGCCTTCTATGGGGAGTTAGGGAGGCTGTTATTCTCCAAACCTGCAATCGAGTTGAGCTTTACCTTGTGGCAAGCGACGGTTTATCCATAGCAAATAAGGCTATGGAATATCTTGCAAGCCGAGCTGGTGCCATGAAGGATGAGGCCCTAAAAGCCGTTGAGGTTTCCCTAAATCATGATGCTTTAAGACATATAATGATGATCGCTTCGGGACTAGACTCTATGGTTGTAGGTGAAAATGAAATCCTCGGTCAGGTTTGGGATGCTTATTTAGAGGCTGAAGCTGCAGGGGCGACTGGCCCCGTTTTGAGGACAGTTTTCAGCAAAGCCTTGAAAGTTGGAAAACGGGTTAGAAACGAAACAAATATAAGCAGAGGTGCTGTTTCAGTTGGCTCCATCGCTGTTAGGCTCGCTGATTCTATATTAGGCGGCATAGATGGAAAGAACATCCTTGTTATAGGCGCTGGAGAGATGGGAACGTCTGTAGCTAAGGCTCTTTCCCGTTATAGACCGAATGCTATTTTCATAGCAAATAGAACCTATGAACGAGCTGTTAAACTGGCTGAGGAGGTGTCAGGGAAAGCCTTAAGGTTCGATAAACTTGATGAAGCCCTTATAGAGGCTGACGTTGTTATCTGCGCTACTGCTGCACCACACTACATACTAACCCATGAAAAAGTAACAAAAGTTATGGCTAATCGATCAGCCAATAAAAGCATGGTGATAATTGATATTTCTAATCCAAGAAATGTTGAGAATTCAGTTAGGGAAATCAAAGGCGTCAGCCTTTACTGTATAGACGATTTGCAGCCAATTATTGAGCGAAACTTGGAGGAGAGAAAGCGAAGTGTAGAAAAAGCCATAAGTATAGTTGAAGAGGAGCTGCCTATTCTCTGTCGGGAGTTAAAAGCTCAAATGATAAGGGACTGTATTTCAAGGCTGATGATGAAAGTTGAGGAAACTCGAAAGGAGGAAGTTTCTAAAGCCCTAAACATGCTAGGGGAAATAAGCGATAGGGAACGTCAAATCATAGAGGACTTATCTGGAATACTTGTAAAAAAGCTCTTCATGCCCCTTGTGGAGAACCTTCGAGAGGCAGCTATAAAAGGTGATAAGGAAGTAGTGGAGACTGCAGCAAAACTTCTCGGGCTGGAGCTCTTCAGCATTTTCGAGTGGAGTGAGTGAAATGAGTAATGTGGGTTTAATTCTTGTTGGTCATGGAAGCAGGTCTCCTAAACATAGAGAAAGCATAGAGGAAATAGCAGAAATCATCAGGCATAGATCAAGGTTTAAGGTGGTTGAAGTTGCTTTCATGATAAAGAATAGACCCACCATTGACGAGGCTATAGGGAAACTCGCTTTACATGGAATCAAAAAAGCTGTGCTAATCCCGGTTTTTATAGCTTCAGGCAGCCATACTGATAGAGATATTCCTGAGCAACTAGGTCTAAAGGATGGGCAGCGTAAAGTTAAGAGGGGCGACGTCGAGATAATATACGGTGAACCTATAGGCCCAGACAGGCGTTTGGCTGAAATAATTGAGGAGAAGGCCTTAAAGGCTCTAGAGAGTGAGGATCAAATAAGTCTTATAAGCGGGAATTACATGCTAGATTCAAATTCAATTTATGAAGCGAGTATAAGGAAAATTCGAAGCATTTTAGGTGATTACCTAAGGGATCTGCCGCCGGAACATGCTCAAATAATTGAGAGAGTTGTCCATGCTACTGCTGATCCTGAATTAGCAAAGCTTGTTGTGATTAGTAGCGGAGCGATTGAAACTGG
>JAGTRA010000114.1 GCA_018396935.1 Candidatus Bathyarchaeota archaeon | reverse complement strand
TATTAACCAAGAGTGAAAGATGCCTTGAGCGGGAAAAGAACATCCCTTGAACTTTATAGGCTAAAAAAGATACTTGGAACCCTAGCCAATAAGGAAGGGCGCGGCACCGAGCTTATTTCGCTATATATACCGCCAGGCAAGCAGATAAGTGAAGTAATGAATATGCTTCGGGAGGAATATGGCACAGCATCAAACATTAAATCCACAACAACCCGTAAGAATGTTCAGGATGCTATTGTAAGGGTTCAACAGCGACTTAAACTTTTCAAGGAAACCCCGGAAACGGGGCTTGTCATCTTCTGCGGGGCTGTCCCGCAGAATGGAGCTGGAAGCGAAAAAATTGAAACATATGTTATAGTTCCCCCTGAGCCAATAAACATCTACCTATATAGATGTGACTCCCGCTTCCACACGGAGCACCTCCAAGAGCTTCTAAGGGAGAAAGAAGCCTATGGCATAATCCTCATAGACTCCGCTGAAGCAACACTAGCGATCCTAGAGGGTAGACGCCTAGAAATAGTTAGGGAAGTAACATCAGGTGTTCCGGGGAAAACTAGGGCTGGAGGGCAGTCTGCAAGACGTTTCGAGAGACTTAGGGAGATGCGGCTACAAGACTACTTTAGGAGAGTTGGCGAACACGCTAACGAGGTTTTTCTATCAAGAGAGAATCTGAAGGGCATCATAATTGGCGGGCCAGGTCCTACGAAGTATGATTTCCAGAAAGGAGACTACTTAAACTATCAGCTTAAGCAGAAAATATTAGATGTTGTTGACACAGCTTACGTAGGTGAGCAGGGCGTTAAGGAGGTTGTTGAAAAAGCTCCAGAGATAATGCGGAAGGTCCGTTATATAGAGGAGAAGCAGTTAATGCAACAGTTTCTCTATGAAATAGGTCATGATACGGGATTGGCCACTTATGGTGAGGTTGAGGTTAGAAGGGCTCTTGAAGCTGGAGCTGTTAGGATTTTACTACTTTCAGAAGGCCTAGATATTGCTAGGGTTACAGTTAAGTGTAATGCGTGCGGTTATCAAGAACAGCAAACTATTAGATCGCCATTATTGATGAATTTTGAGCAGAGCCTAATTGGAAAACCCTGCCCTAAATGTAAAGCTCCATCCCTTGCAGTGGCTGAGGTGCAAGAGCTAATAGAAGACTTTGCCAAAATAGCTGAATACACAGGCACGGAAGTGGAGGTAATATCCACCGAAACAGAGGAAGGGCAAATGTTAAAAAACTCCTTCGGCGGAATAGCCGCACTATTAAGGTACAAGCTTGAACAATAAATGTAGTTTCAATATCCCCTTAGGAGCATTGCCATCCCTTGTCCTCCACCAACGCATAGGCTCACTAGCCCAGTTTTAAGGCTGCGTCTTTTCATCTCATAGATTATCGTCACAACGAGTCTTGCTCCAGTACAGCCTATTGGGTGACCTAGGGATATGCCGCTTCCGTGAATATTCGTCTTATCTAGATCTAACTCCAACTCCCTTTGACAGGCTATAAACTGAGCTGCGAAGGCTTCATTTAACTCTACAACGTCTATTTCGTCAATATTCAATCCATTTCTATCTAGCAGTTTCCTCACGGCTGGAACAGGGCCTAACCCCATATATGCCGGGTCAACTCCTCCAGAAGCATAGCCCTCAATATAGGCTAAGGGCTTTAGGCCAAGTTCTTCAGCTTTTTCTTCCCTCATAAGAACAACAGCTGCTGCAGCATCATTTATGCCGGAGGCATTACCCGCTGTAACTGTTCCATCCTTCTTAAAAACTGGCGGCAGCTTAGCCATTTTCTCCAAGCTTGTCTCCATAGGTCTTTCATCCGTGTCAAAAACACGAGGCGTTTCATCCCTCTTTTGCGGAGGAATAGTCACAGGCACTATTTCCTCTCTAAATACACCCTCCCTAATGGCTTTTAAAGCCCGCTGATGGCTTAAAAGCCCAATTTCATCCTGCTCCCTCCTCGATATTCCATATTTTTCAGCAATATTCTCAGCCGTTACACCCATGTGATATCCGTAAAATATCTCCCATAGTCCATCAAGAACCATTAAATCAATAAACTCCCCCTTACAGTCCAAGCTCATGCGATATCCCCAACGAGCCTTTGGCAGCGCATAGGGAGCTTGACTCATGTTCTCCATACCCCCTGCAATCACGACCTCAGCCTCACCAGCTCTTATTGCTTGAGCTCCAAGGGCTATTGCTTTCAAACCTGACGCACAGACCTTATTTACCGTGAAAGCCGTAGTTTCCTTAGGTATCCCCGCGTATATGGCTGCTTGCCTAGCTGGATTCTGACCGAGCCCACTTTGAAGAACATTCCCCATAATAACCTCGTCCACGTACACTCCCTGCAGGTTTTCATCATAATCGTAGTGTCTCTTCTCCAATTCCGTTAACCCGTCTAGACCTTTAGGTGCATGTTTCAACACTTTTTCATCAACAATGGGCTTAAGACCAGCTCTCTTTAGCGCTTCCCTAATTACTATGCTGCCAAGAGTAATAGCAGAAACATCTCTAAGAGAACCTCCAAAATTACCAATAGCCGTTCTTGCACCACTAACAATAACAACTCTATCCATTACATTTCCCCTCATCATGATTATACTAATATAGAACCCTTTCGATAAATAAACTTCGATTAGAATTATAGGGAAGCTATTCTGTAGTGCATGCTAAACCGAAATTTAACTCTAGTTTAATAATTTTTATTAATAATTTAATTAGATGTCCATAATGGTGTTTAACGATGAAAAAAGTGCGCGTCACCATGGTTGATTACATGTATCCTTTGTCCTTACATTCTGCTGTAAAGAAGGTTAATGAACTCATAAGTGGAGGGCTCGATTTTCGATTCTATGACGCGAGGGATATTGAGGCAGATCTTGTAGACGATAATGCTTTCATCCAAGACTTGAGAGATTCAGATATAGTTCTTCTAAATGTCATGGGTGGAGATAAAGTAAGCCGTCTAATATGTGATACCCTATCTAAGACAAGTAACACAGTAGTTGTTTTCGTGGGCGGCTCATCAGAAATAATCAACCTTACTAGGCTAGGAAGTTTTTCACTCCGCATGATGTCGCGAATGGGTATGCGCCGCGGAAAAATTGATTATGGAAAAATACTAGAGATGCAAGAACGTTTCGAAAAACTGGGTAAACGCCTCCCAATAGGCCTATTTAAGCATGCAAAAAATTATGCATTACTTTTGAAGTATTATCAGAATCCAACATTTGAAAACTATTACTCAATGCTGCTCCTACTTCTAAGGGAGTATGGTAAAATAAAAGTTAACACCACCATACCTGAGCCTAAGGTATTACCATCGATGGGAATAATTAACTTCAAAACTGGTGAAGTCTTCTCAACAGTGGCTGATTACCTTAGATCCTATGAATTTAGAGATCGTCCCCTTATTGGTATCCTCTATTATGGAGGACACCACCATTATGAGTCGTATCCAGCGGCTAAACTTTTAACGGAAAAGCTTGAGAGCTACGGATACGGCGTTATCCCAG
>JAGTRA010000113.1 GCA_018396935.1 Candidatus Bathyarchaeota archaeon | reverse complement strand
GCTCTAGAACATTCTTCGCAATGTCCTTTGATAGAATGATGCCTGAAAAGTTCTCATATGTAAGTGAAAGGTGGCACTCTCCAGTATGGGCTATAATAGCAACCGCAATATTTGCTATTCCAGCATGTATGGCTGAAGCTAACTTCCCAGAAGGGGCAGCAAGCTACCTTGCCTTTGCTGGAGTTGTGGGCACAGACATATTTGATGCATTCTTCTTGACGATGTTCTGCATATCCTGCATGTTGCTTCCATTAGAGAGAAGGGATATATATGAGAGGGCGGCGGTCAAGCACTCAGTAGGCACCGTTGTTGCATTGGGATTCATTGCAACACTTGGAGGAGCATTTTGCCTATACACCTTCGTTAAGGAGTCACCATGGATATGGTCGCTATTCACAACAGGGGCAGCAATTGAGGACGTTGTTGCAGCGAGCGGATTTTTCGGCTGCATAATAGTTGGAGTACTGCTATACATCTGCTACATGTACAGAAATGTCACCCGCGGCGTTGACATGCGTACACTCTACCTAAGCATACCGCCAGAGTAGCTTTAAATAACCTTCCCCCATTTTATTTTGTCAAATAGGTCAGGTGTTTCTATGTACGACTTAGATCTTGTTGCTGATTCTGTTGAAGAGAAACTTGTCCGCGGGGATCTTAGGTGGCTTGCAAACTTTAATGAGATTCACCGGGACTACATTATAGGTGACATTGTTTTCCCCCTATATGCTTCAGGCAGCCTTCAGGAAAAGGGGTTTCTCCTTTCTAGAATATTTTCAGCCCTTGTAACTCCAAAGTATAGAGTACACTTGCTACTTTACACTTCTCAAACGATCGATGCAAAGCTCTTAAGGAATCTAGTGATGATGACTGGGTTTCCTCAGCGTAGTTCAAAACCAACCTATATCAGGAGACGTTAAAAGCATCGTCGAAGGAATTAATGAGCGAAATATAGGCGTAGTTATGTTCAGTCTCGCGAGTAAAGAGGAGATTTCATCACAAAACGTACTTGGAAGGGGACTTTTAAAGCAGCTTAAGCTTACAGAAGTTAAATTTGAATCCTTCGACTTACCTAACTATCTGAAAAGTTTCACAATATCACTTTTCCTAGGCGTGTTATTTCTATTTTTATTGGCGGCATTAGGATTTAAACAGGCGCTTCACCCGTTGACGTTTCTCTTTATTATTGCCTTCTCAATAATTGTTGGCCATTTGATATATAAGTCAAGGTTTCATGTGACTTTCACCATTAATCGCGATGGATTCCGCATTACAGAGGGTCAAAAACTTATTGAGGGTTATTGGGCTGATTATGATGAAGCTGCAATTTACATCACGCCAAAGCGTGAAACATGTATCAGACTTTACTCCAAAAAAGGAAGCATCGACTTACCCATATCTAGAACAGGGCTATCAAGAAAGGAGATGTATCATATAGTAAATAGGTTGATTAGGAATAAAAGTCCTCGGCGTTAAAATATCTGCGGGGTTTCTACGCCAGTATCCCACCAAGGCTTGTTCCATTTCTTATTAACTACAGGTAAATCATTAAGAAGGCGTTCGATTCTTTCAATAATTTTTGCTACATCGCTTTTAGGCAACCAACGCTCAAGGAACTCAGCTCTATCTACTAAATTTCTTAGGTTTAGAGTTACAGTTAAAGTTAAACCTTTATCCCCTTCAAGGATTTTTCGCATTTTTTTGGGGTTAATGCTCTCAGGGCCTTCCCCAATTTCATGATCAAGGAAGATGGCACATACATCCTTAACATCCTTTTCTTCCATCCCAATTATTATTCTATCCTTATCGTAGTATGGATACTTTAATATCCGATATTCCTGTCCATACTGCTCTAAATCTTTGGCAACTTCTTTTGGCGCATCAAATATAAATTGAGCCTTAGAGAGGATTAATGCTTCTAGTCCGATTGTATATAGATTCTCCTTGAATCTTTCAAATTCTTGTGTAACATCTACTTTATGTCTCAGTTGGATTTTGTCACAAAAAATATCTAGAACCGTTATTGTTGGAACACCATTGCTGTTTATTCCATTAATGGTGGTTACGCGATATCTTTCACCAAATCTTAAAGCATTAAAACGACGATCATTAGCGGTTGCGAAGGACTTATAGCACGTTCCAAAGGCTTTATCCATGTTTAGCAGAAGCTTATAAAACTCCATCCCTTGCTTTTTAGGCACGACGTAATCAGTATCCTTTATCTCCCTGTCTAAGGGACCATTGCAATTCGCGCTTTTACAGTGAATCTTAATTGCTGCTCCGCCAAAAAGTAGAGCCGGTATTGGCTTATTGCTCAACTTTTTTTCAAAAGCCATTGGAAAAAGCTCGTTAAGTCTATGTGCATTAACTGCAGCCCATAAGGTTACAATGGCACTTCTCATGGGGAAATACTTCATATCTATATAGCCTGGTATACCTAACTCATCTCGTAACTCATTTGGGTCAACATGGGACGTTAATGGTAACTCTACATCGTAAGTTGTTCCATTTAAGTCTTTGTAGAGTGTAAATCGATTACCCGTTGGTGATATGGTTGCACTACCTATTGCTTCTTCCCTCTCCATTTAAGCCTAACTTAAGCATGATATAACAGTCCAAATAATAAACATAACGAAAATAAATTTTACGTAACTTCGCCACAATACTATCTAAAAACAAGAATAACGCATATATCTGCCTCAATTAAAAACAAAAATAGAGGTAAAAGGGGCCGTAGTCTAGTCAGGTATGACGACGGGCTCCAGAATGCATAAAAACGGGTTTACGGACCCTAATGGGATGAAGAGGTTCTGGAGCTGTCATAGGGAAACCCGTAGGAGCAGCAGAACGCTGTCTCCGGGGAAAGGTCGTCGGTTCAAATCCGGCCGGCCCCACCAAACCCCTCAAGCTTAGACTTAACTTATCCTATAAAAATCGTTCACAAGCTTCAATATTATTAAAAATAAGCCATATGTCGATTTTGGATATATTTCAAAGATGATAGAAACGTATATATTGAGTCTTGCGATATAGTTGTATGGTAGTAAAACATGAAAACCGTACAACACAAATACAGGAGGCATAATGCTATTGGCGTTAACTTTGATAAGGCTATAATTAAAGCTGTAGACGAAGGGCTATCAGTTTTAGGCGAAGTATCCAAGCAAAGTCTATACCTTTATTTAGAGCGTTTGTATGGTATTCAAAGAGAGGAAATCCCTGTTAAGATTACAGATTTTGTTAAAGCTCTTGAGGAGATTTTTGGATTAGGCTCAAAACTCTTGCTTTTGCATATAATGAAAAGTCTACATAGACAGCTTGGAATGCATGTTACTTTATGTAGTGAAAATTTGGATTTTGTTGAGTATGTCAGAGCTAAGGAAGTGGCTGCAAGAGAATTTACTCATTAGATAAAAACTCTTTGCAAGCTGATGAAGCTGAAAGAGACCCATTATTGATATAGGCATAACATATAAATTTAAACAAATCCTTTAAATTGACCCTAAATTTGAGACAAGAGGTAGCCTGTAATCTGTCGGTAGGTGGAGATTTGGCTTATTCCGCAATAACCCAAAAATGCATCAAGCCTAGAGTAAGCATATTCATCCCTGTATATAAGGGCTCTAATCTATTAGATGA
>JAGTRA010000112.1 GCA_018396935.1 Candidatus Bathyarchaeota archaeon | reverse complement strand
CGTTTATCACCCCTTAAATATAACCCCTCAAAACTTTGAGAAGAAGCGCCCAATAAATATGATACGCTTCCCACATAATCATTGAAGATGACGTCTGAAAAGCTTATTCCATCACTAATCTTTAATGTTAACCCCTTAGATTTAGGTTGAATTTGAAGAATTCCATCACAATCCGCCATATATACTGTTCTTGAAGCTCCAGGGCTCCAAGCCACAGAAAGCATAGAGTCATCGAGTACATACATGTTTTGCCTAGCTATCAAAACATTGATGTATGAAGCCTTAGAATTAAGGCTGGTAATAGCAAATCCATATGTTAACGAGATCACACCAAGCATGGAAACAAAAAGTATCAGGTATGTTACTGGGATAGCTAATGCCTTCCTCGAGGTTATGGATTTGCCAACAGTCATAATTGAAACCCATCTCGTATCTTCAAATTTTATGTTCACCATCATATAGTGATAAAAAAATGTGCGTAGAGGAAAACTACGTATCCTTAATCCTTAATTTAAGAAATATAAAATTCTCCGAATGGCTAAAACGTCAACTTTAAAAGCGAATAAAATTAAATAAAAAAAGAGGAACTTAGGCCTCCTACATCCTACCTACTACCAAATCACGGTATTGGTCTCCATGTTGCTATGTTTTTGTCGCTAGCCTCAACGGCTTCAACGTTTACTTCCTTGTAATATTGAGCACTTGATGTGAATACAGTGATGCCTACCGTTATACCTATATCATTTATTGAGATGCTGTCTGGATACCTTATGTAGAGGATCATGGTGTAACCTGATTTCAATGTCAAGTCACCACCCGCCTTTGTGAAGGTATAGTTGCGGTTACCTATTGTTATGCTGCCTTTCTCTGCTTCTGGAGGTATCCACACGTATGGGAGATCTGCTGAAATTCCTTCTTTTGTTGTTGTGTAATAAACATTTTCCCATGGGCATTCCTGTCCTCTAACGGATATTTTATCAAGGGCTACGTCTCTTCCGCCAGTGTTTATTATCATTATCGCCCCCATGTATTGAGTTGGGCTGCTAGATCCGTTGACCCATACATGTGGCTTTGTTAGGAATAGTGACTCCTCCTGAACTCTGGTGGTTGTGACGTTGATGGCGTAGAAGGTGACGACGGATGCTAGTAGCACTGAAACCACTAGAATAATCAATGTGGTAACCACAGTGCTTAAGCCCTTCCTACTATTTAACAACTTCATTTATTTTCGCGCTCCGTGCAGAAAAATGATCCAGATTTAAAATAAGATGATTTGTGCGTAGAACAAAGCTACACATAATCCGCGCGTCAAGCGTCTTGCTGCTATTTAACCGGGTATAAACTTGTATAAATACGCTATACGAAGTTCTTAATTAGGTTTTGCTTCAAATAGCTTTCCGGTGGAGCATCTTGAGGTTAAAGGCTTTAGATGTAGCCATGGCTACTATGTGTGCGGCTCTTTACGCTCTTATTGGATACCTAACAAACTTGGGTATAGTAAGCCCAATTGTTGGTGTAGTGCGTTTTTGGCCGTCTGTAATTGTGCCTGCTGTTTTCGCAGCCCTTTTCGGGCCTTGGGTAGGAGGGGTGGGCGCAGCCATAGGCATATTCTTTGCAGATATGATTCATCCTGGTCATGGTGTAGCCCTTTTAAGTCTCACGGTGGGTGTTCCAGCCAACTTCCTTTGCTTCTTTGTAATAGGCTATATGAGTCAAAGGCGCATTGGATGGAGCCATGTAGCTTTAGGCTTAGGCATCTGTTGTGTAATTGCATTAATCACCATCTACCTACTAGCGGAATCTATCTTAAGTTTTGAAGTGGGCGCCTTATTCCTAGGAGTATTTATGGGCTCATACCTATTGGCTATTATAGGTGGTTTAATCTTTACAGGTTGGAGAAGCTACCAATTTGCCTCCATAATAGGGTTGGCGATTGGAAGCGCATGGATCGGCCTCGGTCTATGGGCTTATAGTCAAATTTTCCCCTTACCATTAGCATTAGGTTGGGAGAGAAATGCTCCCTTCTATGCTAGCTTATTATGGTTTACTTGGACCTTTGCAACTGAGATTCCATTCTTGGTAGCCCTCGGCCCACCAATAATAAAAGCATGTCGAAAGAGCTTCCCATCCATATTAAGGGAGGTTAAGTGATTGAGGTCAGCTGTCGCCTTTAGCCCTGCTGGAATCTCAAGCTTCTTCGAAATATGCGATACGGCGATGAATGGCTTTCCAATTAAAGATCCTGTTAAAATTGGAGCGAGGGGTGGAGGTTTTGGAATAAAGAGGGGTGTGAAGACGCATGTTATGGTTTATGAAGCATCTGTGAATAGTGTAGAGATCTTCATAAATGGTAGGGAAGCCCCTGATGCTGAGACAACCCGCGAAGTGGTTTATATGCTTCTTAAAAAGGCGGGTAAGTGTTGTCATGTTATAGTTAAACATGAAGTTGATGTCCCCATAGGCGCCGGTTTTGGCTCAAGCGCTGCAGGAGCATTATCGACAGCTCTAGCTTTATCAAAAGCTTTAGACTTACACTTAACATATAACCAGATTGGTCAAATAGCTCACGTCGCAGAGGTTAAATGTAACACGGGGCTGGGTACTGTTGGTCCATTAATGATTGGTGGTTGCGTGATAACTTTGGAGCCAGGCGCTCCTGGAGTAGCTGTTTTAGATAGAATTCCTATAACCGAGGATTATGTTATAGTCGCTGGTGTAGTGGGCGCTATACCCACTAAAGCAGTATTATCCTCCCCAGAAAGGCGTTTAGCAGTTAATAGGTGGGGCCGCAAAACCTTGGAGAGAATACTTGAGGATCCATCGCTGGAGAACTTTCTTAAATGTTGTCGCATCTTTGCGGAGGAAACAGGATTCATAACTGAACGGGTTCACGCTCTAATGAAGGCTGCAGATGATGCTGGCGCCATTGGTGTTGCCCAGAATATGGTCGGTGAAGCTGTTCACGCTCTTACCACGATAGAAAACGCTGAAAAAGTAGCTCAAGCATTTAGTAGGCTCCTGCCAAAAGAAAAAATTTTAGTGGCGGGCATCACTCTTCAGGGAGCTAGACTGCTGGGATAAATTTGCCACGTCATAAGCCTAAATTTAAAACAGTAGCTGTTGGAGGAACCTTTGATGAATTCCATAAGGGACATAGAACTCTCCTATTAAAGGCATTTGAGGTGGGTGAGCGGGTTCTAATAGGGTTATGTACGGATGATTTTGTTAAAAAGCTTGGCAAACCTCACGTAGTAGCTCCCTACGAACAGAGGCTGGAGGAGTTAAAGGCATTTCTAGGGGAGAGGGGGCTCATCAATAGAGCAGAAATAATACCATTAGATGATGTCTATGGCGTCACATTATCGCCAGGCTGCGTAGAAGCTTTGGTGGTTAGTAGAGAGACAGAGCCCACCGCCATAAAGATAAATGAGGAGAGGAGGAAGCGTGGATTAGCACCGCTAGCTATAATTGTCGTAGAGATGGTGCCTGCTGAAAATCATGTCCCCATATCAACTACGCGGATAAGAATGGGTGAGATAGACCGAGAGGGACGTTTATTAAAGACGTGAAAGCTGGTTTTTCACTTTTCTAGGCGTGCAAGGAGGTTTATTGGCTTCTTAAAGTATTTTTTTAACTCTTCA
>JAGTRA010000111.1 GCA_018396935.1 Candidatus Bathyarchaeota archaeon | reverse complement strand
TCTAGACTGTCTCAGGGTGCTGGGGAAAGCCCGGTTCTCCTGGAGCTCGGGGCAGGGCTAAATGGTCATGAATGACTCGATCGGTATATTGAACTCCTCCATGAGCCTCTCCTTAACCCCTCTCAAAGCTATTATCGAGAACATTCCGGAGATATTCGCCCTCAGCTCCTTGCATAGCGCTATCATCGCCCTCATAGTGCCTCCAGTCCTGATTATATCATCGACGAGGAGAACGTATTCGCCTCTCCTCACCAGGCCCCTCGGAAGGTAGATGTAGCGGTAGGCTCCCGACTCGAATATCTGCTTGACCTCGATGAACTCCCTCACGCCTATCTTCTTGCTCTTCCTCGCGATCGCCAGCCCTATGCCCAGTATCGATGCGAGCTGATAGGCCACTGGAATGCCGTCAGACTCCATGGTCATGACCTTATCAACCTTGAATCCCATAAGCTTCTCGAGCTCGGCCAGGACTATCTGCTTCAACAGCAGCGGGTCATGTATTATCTCGCTCGTGTCGATAGCTCCGACCTCGTCCCTCGCGAGCCTCCGCCTAACCTCATCGAGCAGAAACTCCCTCTTGAAGGCGGCCATGATAGCCCTAGACTTCTCGGAGCTCGGGAGAACATGCCCATTCACGTAGCGCGAGAGAACGGCCGGCGGAAGCCCGAGGATCGATGAGAGCCTATCATAAGACATGTGCTTCTTGAGGATCCTGAGAGCCTCGATGGAGTTCAGCCTATACCAGAGCTCATCCAGTCTCTTCAAAACCCCCTAAACCCTCATAAAAGTAAACCAGACCAGAGATTAAAAGTCTCCTACTAAACTATTATGGTAAATGGATGAAAGGATGAAAATAGGTAAATATGGTGAGGAAATAGACAAAATTTACGGGAATCGCCATGAAAAAGTCTGGTAAACGAGTCCTAGCCTCAGGAGCATTTGAGATTCTCCATCCAGGCCACATAAAATTTCTCGCGGAGGCGAAGAAAATCGGCGGCGAAGGCTCAAAACTCATAGTAGTCATAGCCAGAGATGAAACGATTAAAGAAAGAAAGAGAAGAGAGCCGATCATGGACGAGGAATCTCGTAAGGAAATAATCTCCGCGCTTAAACTTGTTGATGAAGTAATACTTGGCCACGCACCATTTTCCTTCGAAGAAGTGATAGAAGAGGTGAAACCGGATATAGTGGTTTTCGGACACGATCAAGACGAATTAATGAACCAGTTTAAAAAATTCGCAAAGGAACATAAACTGAAAGTGGAGATAGTAAAGGTTCAAAAATTCTCCTCAAATTTTTCCAGTACAACGGAAATAGTTGAAAGAATAAAAAGAATATTCTTCATGGATAAAAATCGTCTATAACGACTTTATTGAGTCATAAAATTTATATATAAAGCAGTTTACTTGCAAATGAGGTCAACGAAAAATTTAAGTAAGACGTGAAATCCATTTTCCGCGAAGAATATGTATGGAGAAAAGGATTCAGGTAAACTAGAACCGCTCAGGAAAAAATATACACGGCGTCAAGCTCTGGGAACTGCTGGTAAAGTTGCGATAGGGGCTGTAGTTGCGGGAGCCGTTGGAGCCCTTGGGGGATATCTAGTGGGTTCGGCACAAGTTCCTTCTGAGAGAACGGTGACGGTAAGGGAAACCGTAACCTCGATTGTTACTAAAACTGTAACAGCTACGGCAAGCGTGCCTAGCCCGACTGTTACTACAACTATTGCTACAACACCAGCCTCCAAAATAAAGCTAGTTATGACGCAACACCCTGCTGATCCGCATGACTGGTATAAGAAAATGGCGAAAAGATATAGTGAGCAGGTGAGACCTTATGTAGATGTAGAAATAGCCTGGGGGCCCACTATAGGAGGAGCTGTAGCCGAGTATTACAGAATGCAGGTTGACGCTGGTAGATCGCGCTCCCCAACCTTAGATATCTTCAACTTGGACGTTATATGGGGTGCAGCATTTAATGCAAATGACTGGTGTCTAGACCTGTCAGATAGATTCACCCCGGAGCTACGGAAGTATTTTGTTCCAGCTATGATCGAAGCTTGGACGTGGATTGATAAAAAAGGTCATGAAAGAGTTGGAGCAGTTCCGTGGATGGCGGATATAGGAGGTTTATGGTACAGAAAGGATATCGTCGAGGAGGAAGAAGGCATAAAGCCTCCTGCTGACGGGTGGACTTGGGAGGAATTCTTTAGCATTTGCGTGGATCTCAAAGAGAAGTACCCAGACATGTACCCGCTCGCTATTGACAATGCTAAGAGTGAGCAGTTGATTTGTAACTTCCAAGAATTCTTGGCCTCAAATGGTGGTGAATGGTTTGATGAGGAATGGAACGTCTTAATAGCGGATACTCCGGCTGTTGAAGCATTACAAACAATGGTTGATATGATCCATAAATATAAGATATGTCATCCCGAGACTTTAACCGGTGATCTAGAACTTGCGAGGAAGAAGTTCATTGACGAACAAAAAGCCATTTTCCATAGAAATTGGTGTTATGTGTGGGGTACATCCATAGGATCTCCATTGGAGGGTAAGATTTGGGAGACATTAATCCCTCGCTTCCCGGGGCATGAATCAAAGAGCTGTGTTGGTGGATGGAGCTGGGCCATAAACCCAGGATGCAGATACGTTGATGAGGCATGGGACTTTATAATGTGGATAACCAGCTACGAAGTAGAAAAAGAAATGATGCTTGGTGGAGGCTGGCTTCACGCAAGAATTGACTTGTACAATGATCCTGAGATAATTAAGGCTATTCCAATAGCGCCAGCATACTATGAATTGTACAAGAGGGGAACCAATAGACCTAAGCACCCAGAGTATATGACGATCTCCGATTTTGCGCAGCCGGAAGTGCATGCAGCAGTTTCGGGGATTAAGAGTGCTGAGCAAGCCTTAAACGACCTAGCTCGAAAGCTTGCAGATTTCCTAGGAACAAAAGTTGTTAAGAGATAGAGTAGAATTTTCCTCGAAGTCCGGGGATTGGATATGGGTAAAATTAAAGGAATCACATCCTTCATTTTTTATAATCTTCCCTCACTATCCTTTGTAGGTATCGTAATTTTCATCCCCTTCTTGATCACCCTTTATAGGAGCTTTTTCAAATTCAGAATAGGTTCTTTTGAAATTCTTAACTTTACAGGATTTCGGAATTATCTCTGGATAATTGGGGACTCTACTTTCCAAATAAGTTTTATTAATAGCCTGATAATAGGCTTCGCGGTTCCTCTACCCTCTGTTTTAATAGCCCTACTTGTAGCGGCCCTATGTAACCAACGGTTCCGTGGAAATTCATTAGTTCTCTCACTTGTAGTTTCTGCTTGGGCTGCTCCAGCCGTAATTGCAGGACGTGTTTGGAAAATATTTTTCCAGCCTCATGGGCTCATAAGCCTGCTTGGTAGTTATGTAGGCTTATGTGACCCGTCATATACCATGTTGGCTGATCCGAAATTCGCCTTACTATCAGTTATAATTGTGTCTATATGGAAATTTTCACCATTTGCAACATTAATTATTTTAGGAGGTATGAGAACTATATCGCCGGAACTTTATGAGGCGGCGAGAATTGATGGAGCATCCTATAGAGATACATTCTTAAAGATAACATTACCATTAATCGGCAGATA
>JAGTRA010000110.1:906-3662 GCA_018396935.1 Candidatus Bathyarchaeota archaeon | reverse complement strand
GTTTTGGAATGTAAAGTAGCTATCACTTCAGGGTAAACTTTCTCAAGACATATAGTTTTAACTGTATAGCCCTTTCTTTCCAAAGCCATTTTAATTATCGCAGCAGAGCACAGACCATCAGCATCGTCATGATGTATTAACAGGGCTGACGCTGTTTTATGCTCTGCTAATTTCTCAATGGCCCGCTTTGCCAGCACGTTAAATTCTTGCGGTAACAAATGAAGACCATCCAACTGATTATGCTTTTTAATGGTAACACTATATTTCCATCAAAGAAAAAATATATTTACCGTCAAATATAAAGTTGAAATTCCACACGGAGGCTTACCTTGAGGAACATAATAGTTGAAGATTTGAAGCAGACACCGCTAGAGAAGCAAAGAGTAGAGATTGTTGAGAGGAAGGGTTTAGGTCACCCAGATTATATTTGCGATGCAATTATGGAAAGTGTCTCGCTTAGATTAAATAAGGAATATTTAGATAAGGCTGGAGTAATACTGCATTACAACGTCGATAAGTCGCTTTTAGTTGCAGGCCAATCGGAGGTTAAATTTGGCGGAGGAAACGTGAAGCAACCAATGTTATTTGTTTTTGGAGATAGAGCTACAACAGATTTTGAGGGTATAAGAATCAACGTCGAAGAGATAGCGATTGAGGTCGCGAAAGAGTGGTTTAAGAAAAACATGAGATTTGTTGATCCTGAGAAGCATGTCAAATACCAGGTTGAGCTAAAACCGGGATCAGCAGGCTTAGTAGACATTTTCAAGAGACGGGGAAAGATACTAGGAGCCAATGACACCTCCGCGGCTGTAGGTTATGCGCCGATGACTAGAACTGAGGAGATCGTTCTAAAGACAGAACGGTTTATAAATTCGAAGGAGTTTAAACAACGCTTTCCGGAAACTGGTGAAGACGTAAAAGTAATGGGATACAGGAGCAACAATAATTTAAATCTAATAATTTCAATGGCTTTCGTCGATCGCTACATAAGTGGTGAAGAAGATTACTTCGATAAGAAGGAAAAAATACTTGAGGAGATAAATAATTTTGTTAGGGCAAACACAAGTTTTGAAAACATAAACATCCAGCTGAACACGTTAGATGCAAAAGGTAGAGGGGTAGACGGCTTATACTTAACAGTTTTAGGCACAAGCGCGGATAGTGGAGACTCCGGACAAGTTGGTAGAGGAAATAGAGTTAACGGGTTAATATCATTAAATAGACCATTCTGTTCGGAGGCAGCTGCTGGAAAAAATCCTGTAAGCCACGTTGGGAAAATTTATAACGTTTTAACTTTCAGGATTGCTCAAAAAGTTTATGAGGAAATACCGGAATTGGAAGAAGTCTATATATGGCTTTTAAGTAAAATAGGACAGCCAATAGATCAGCCAGCAATAGCTGCAGCACAAGTTATAATGAAGGAGAAAAACTCGATAGAAGAAGTTAGGAATAAAATAGCGTCAGTGATAGATTACGAACTAGAAAACATTGAGGAGTTCTGCTGTGACCTAGCTGAGGGAAAGATATCCGTCTATTAAATAAAGGAAGAAGAAATAGTTAATAGTAGTTATGTAACGATATTTAAGAGTGAAAAATGGCGGCAGGAAGCAATTGTTGTATTTGAAACTTTCCAAAAAAGGTTCATTAAGTTTATATTTTGGGCAAAAAGAGGGGAGTTTGGAAAAGAAAACAAAAATGCTATAGAAAAGCTCACGCCACAGTTACATAGAAGTTGTTGATGAATGTTCTAAAATTAACAGGACAGTTGTGATTTGATAAATTTATTGAGATAAAAATAATAAACTCATTTTATAACAAAAATAATTAACAGTGTGAAAAATATGCCTACTGAATTTAGAAAAATTTTAGAAGATTTAGTTGCTGAGAAGGCACCAGGTCCGGCACCTACATTTTCAGTTTTTCACATAATCCGCGCCTTGGAACTTATTGCCGAAAAACCAATCGGTCGAGGAAAACTTGCTGAAGAGTTACGCATAGGTCCAGGAACCATACGCACTATAATTAATAGATTGAGGAGAGCTGAACTAATTACAACCTCAAAAAGCGGTTGCAGTTTAACCGAAAAGGGGTTAAAGTTGTATAATCAAATTAAGGAAGTTTTTGGAGGGATAGTTAGCATAAAAGAAGATAAGCTTATACAGGCTGAGTATAACGTTGCAATGCTCATTAAGAGATGTGGTTATAAAGTTGGATCTGGAATGGAACAACGTGACGCTGCTGTAAAAGTTGGAGCTAAAGGTGCTACAGTTATAGTATACAAGAAAGGGTGTTTTGTAATTCCATCCGCTAGTGAGGATGCATCCAGAGAGTACCCTAAGCTAACTAAGAAGTTAGAGGAAGCTTTCAAACTTGAAGATGGCGACGTCATTATTATAAGCGGGGCAGATAGACAGGAAACAGCAGAATATGGTGCTATAGCAGCTGCGTGGACACTTATTAATAATCGCTAGAGAGTTAATATGTGTACTTGTCACCACCCGCGAGGATGCGCTCTAAGGCCATGTTAAAATTAATCATACCTTCGTTAGTCTTAGCTGAAACAGGTATCAAAAGAGCCCTTAATCCAAGCTGATATATAGCCTTCATCATATTTCTGCTGAGAAGCCGTTTAGTGCCCTCAAGTTTTTGCTCAATAGCCAGCTCCAATGTTTTTGGTCTCGCAGCCCAATCTATAATTTTGTTAACCTCCTCCTCCGAGAGTAAATCGCATTTTGAAAGCACGTGAACCTGCGGGA
>JAGTRA010000110.1:0-773 GCA_018396935.1 Candidatus Bathyarchaeota archaeon | reverse complement strand
TTTAATGGATTTGCAGAAAAAACTGCGTCAAAAAGGTAAACGATTACCTTAGGACCTTTAGTTATCTCGTTTACTATAAAGGGTCCACTGGCTCTAAATGCAAACAATTCCATTTGTCCAGGAGTATCCACAAGAACTATATCAGATCTTAAGTCTTCAACTTCTTTTGCAATATTCTCAATCTCCTCAGCCATCATGTCTGCAGCTGCTATCATAGCACCGTTAGGCCCTAGGCCATATTCCTCCATGATGCTCCCAACATCTATATAGTCACGAACATCTACATCAGGCGAGTATGGAAGGGATAAAACTCCAGGATCTAGGTTAACAGTTGATACATCCTGCTTTGATAATCTAAGCCAATCGCTAAAAGCTGCTGTGAGAAGGGATTTTCCAGACCCGGCTGTTCCTATGAAAAAAACTGTAAGCATAAAGACCACCGCGATGGCTCCTATATAATTTTTAGATAAAGTAAAAGTTTTTCTCCAAGTCGATTTCAGGAAGTTTAGGAATGCTCCGGGTATACATTGATTTTAATACACATTTGAGGACAATAATTACAACCGTTATACAGATTAGAGCAAACATTGTTATTAATACAAAAAGCCAGAAAGGGGAGACGACAAATACGCTTATTACTGGGCTGCCTGCTCCGATATAATTTTCATCCCCGGACCAATTTGCACGGAAAAAATAAACGCCAGTCAAGTTAAACTTTATAGGATAACTAAAAAAGCCTTTCGAGTCTGTTTTAACCTCGGCTAGGATATTCC
>JAGTRA010000109.1:1457-3689 GCA_018396935.1 Candidatus Bathyarchaeota archaeon | reverse complement strand
GGCCGACTATATGATCGTTAATGAAGGTACGCTTGAACAATTAAAGGAGGAGATTAAACGGATAATAAGGAAGGTGATCGAAGATGAGCAAGCCAGTGGGCAGGATAGAAGTTAAAGTTGAAGCTGAAGTTAATCCGACAGAGGACGCTGATAAAGTTAAAGTTGCAATCCAGAAGGTTCTTGGAAACATAAACTTAGAACTCGTTGGAGAAGGTGAATACAGGAAGGTTGTTGGAAGAGCGGAAGGTTGGGAGGCGCTAGCAAGATTCTATGATCTGCTAAGAAGGGAGCGTATATTGGATGCTGCGAGAACAGTCCTCTTAAGAGGGGTTCAAGACAAAAAAATAATCTTTCACCTTAATAAGCAAGTTGCTTATGTGGGGCATATATCGTTTTCACAACCTTATGGTGAGTCACCGCTCGGCCCAATATGCGTGGAAATACTATGCGATGATCCGCATAATTTAATAGATTGGCTAACGCCAAAAACAGCAAAATAGCTGAAACGCCAAATATGTCGTGTGTTAGCGGAGGGGCTTGAAATATGCGCTTAGGCTTATCAATGCTCTTCTGTTTAGGAGAACCCTTCTCAACCGCTATAAAATGCTTAGATAAGATCGGTGTAGATCACATTGAGATAGTTGATGAGGGATTGCATGCGCTTAATAGTCGAAGAGTAAGCATGCTTAAAAGAACATTCTCTGGAAAGGGCATTAGCCTTTCCGTACATGCACCATTTGCTGATATAAATATTGCGTCAACATCGCCGACAATAAGACGTGCCGTGATGAAACGGCTTAAAAAGTCAATGGAATTCTCAGCTCAACTAAACCCGGAATGCTGGGTTTTCCATCCAGGTATTCGGAGCGCTGTAAGTGATGCACTTCGAAATCTGGACTGGGAGATAAATTTAAAGTCTACCCATGAACTCCTTAGGGAGGCTGAGAAATATGGGTTGAGAATAACTGTGGAAAATGTTCCAGAACCATTCCCATTTCTGCTAAAGAAAGTTAAAGAATTTGAAAGATTCTATGAGGCTTTAGGAGAGGATGGGTTAAACTTAGGTATAACGTTCGATGTTGGGCATGCAAATATAAATGGGGAGATAAACGAATTCATAAAGAGATTTGGGAGCAAAATAGTTCACATCCACGTTCATGATAATAATGGAGATTTTGACGCGCACCTTGGTGTAGGATTTGGAAGCATAAATTGGGTTGAAGTTATAAGCGCCGTTAAAAAGATAAATTATAGGGGAGCACTAGTTGTAGAATCTAAAGGTAATATTGGGGAGAGCATCCAAACCTTAAAGAAGCTACTTAAGTAGAGTTCTTTACGCTGCAAATGTTAGGGCTAAGTGTAATGGTCGCGCATTTCTTTGCATCGCGGTAGGGATAGGATTTCATCTAGGAGTTTTCTCGCCTGTTCTTCGGATCTTGTCCATGGATCCATCATTATTAGCTGGAGTAGGAGGTCTTTGCTCCCGCGCTCATATGCTTCTAGCTCGATCTCAACTGGTGCAACCCTATCGCGGAGTATATGCGCGATCAGCGGCTTAGGCAGCCCGTGGGTCTTGATCCCCTGAACCCCCATCTTACTGACCAGCGCTGGAACCTCAACCTCAAAGTTCTCCGGCACTCCGGGAACGAAGCCGCCAGAATTCATAATGTTAACTTGAAAAACTCTTGGTATATCGCAGGCAATAGACTCGATTAAGGGAACAATTATTTCACCCGATTTTTCCGGTGGAAAAACGCTTGTAATCCTGACGGTTGGGTCCTCCGCTATCTTGAAAGCCAAATAAGGTTTAGTGGAATGGATCTAATGCCCTCTGCGGTAAACTGGCAGGCTCATAGTTGATATAAGTGGCGTGACGTAGTCGCTTATAAGCAGCCTTAATTAGCTTCTTGAAACGCCAACATATTAGGGTATAAAATTTAATAGCTTCTCTCCTAAAAATCATAGTGGTAATACATGAGTTTAGAATCCTTTGTAATTAATCCGAGCATTAATGTTAGCCCATACTGTTACTCTATTTTCAGAATTGAGCCATATTTAAATTGCTGGCACCGGTGTCTCTACTGTTTTGGACGCTGGTATAGAAGAGAACCGGGTAATGGTAGCGAGGTGGAACCCAATGTTATCAGAGATTTTAGGAGGACGCTAATTTTCCTCAGGAAAAGAAACTTGAAAACTATACCGTTTAGGCTGTCCACTCTTGTTGATCCGTTC
>JAGTRA010000109.1:0-1444 GCA_018396935.1 Candidatus Bathyarchaeota archaeon | reverse complement strand
ATAAGTAAACAAATTATGATTATGTGCCTAAAATATAGGATACCGCTTATAATAAACAGTAAGGCAACTCTTCTTTTGAAGGACGACCTCCTCAACGTTCTAATAAATCTGAGCAGCGAGAACCTTACCATAGTGCAAATCTCGCTCTCAACTATTAACGCTAAGATCGCAAGCGTTCTGGAGCCTAACGCACCCCCTCCACTAGAGAGACTAAATATGGCTGAGAAACTCTCAGGAAAGAACATTCCGGTGATTATCCGCCTGCAGCCATTTATACCTGGAATAACGGACTGTGAAATCGAGGAGATCATTAGGGAGGCTCATTATGCTGGGGTAAAACAAGTAATCGTTGAAGCGTTAAGAGATGAAGCAGAGAGTATGGAGATATATAGGGAACTGGCTTACGAGAAGAGCATATATGATAATCTGAGCTCATGGACACCATATTCGCCATCCATCGAGGTTCCCTCAAAAATTCTTCGGCCCAGCGTTGAATGGAGACTTAAAGCCTACATAAGGACCAAAAGTTTATGCGAAAAATATAATATTGAATTTTCAACATGTAAAGAAGGCTTCTATAACTATCATACGGCGAAGAATTGCTGCGGCATGCATTATTTAGAGGACGGAAGTTATCTTCTGAGGCCGACGCTGCATGAAGTATGGATGTACCGTAAGGAACACGGTATAATCCCTAGATTTGAGGAGCTTGTGGCAAACCTTACAGACATATATCTTTTTGGAGATAGAATAAAGCGGTATCCTAGGGCGCTAAGGAAGAAAGTACTTTCGCATGAAAAGATCTTAAGGGAGATTCTAGACGAGAAGCGAGACATTGTTAAAACGCTACTTGTAGATCCCAAGTTAATTTGAAGCACTATTTTGAGAATCATTTTGGGAGTGGTACTTCAATAGTTTCTAAATCGTTTGGTAAATATGTATTTGGAAATATTTTTTTAGCTTGCTCTAATAGAACCCTGGGATCGGCGTATCTCGCGCTTATATGCGTTAAAACCAGAAGTTTCACGTTAGCTTTTAAGGCTACTTGGGCAGCTTCGCTCGGTGTTGAGTGCCCCTCCTCCTCCGCCTTCTCAGCGAGCTCATCGCTTAAAGTTGCCTCGTGAATTAAAACGTCAGCGTTTTTCGCTAAATTAGCAATCTTTTCCGAGGGTCTTGTGTCACCGCTATAAACGATCTTCCTTCCGGGCCTAGGGGGCTCCATGACGTCCAACGGCTTAATTGTTCTCCCGTCTGGAAGAGTAACCTCTATGCCTCTTTGAAGAGTAGACCATAAAGGACCTTTTGGAACGCCTAATGCTAAAGCTTTTTCTGGGTGGAATCTTCCGGGCCTAGGTTTCTCGATAAAGGCGTATGCTAATGACTGTATTGAATGCTTAGCCCAAACTGCTTGGACCTCATAACCTCTTCCCTCATATATTGTTCC
>JAGTRA010000108.1:1641-3737 GCA_018396935.1 Candidatus Bathyarchaeota archaeon | reverse complement strand
CACGGAGTTTAACCAATGCGGGAGATATTTCTGAGCGGAAAAAAGCTAAAGCTAAGCTTAAACAGTTAATGGAGCAGCTTAAAATGGCTAATGAAAAGCTGACGGTAGTAGGCAAGTGGACACGCCACGATGCCAGAAATAAGTTATCAGTAATAAAGGGCAACCTTTACCTAGTTAAGAAGAAAATACAAGGTAACAATCAACTTATGAAATACTTAAGGGAGATTGAACTTGCTTGCGATCAAATCGCAAAAATATTTGACTTCGCCAGCGCTTACGAAAGATTAGGAATAGAAGAACGGACATATATTGACGTAGGAAAAGTTATTGAAGAAGCTAGGGAGCTGTCAATAGGGTTAAATGGCATCAAGCTAATAAATAATTGTCACGGTTTAGAGGTTTATGCTGATTCTCAACTTAGACAGCTTTTCTATAACCTTATCGAAAATTCCATAAGACATGGGGAGAGGGTTAGATGCATAAAGGTTTACTATAGGCCTCTCGGTGAAAGCATTGAAATTATTTACGAGGATGATGGAATAGGCATATCAGAGGATAACAAAAGCAATCTATTCAGGGAGGGTTATGGAAAAGGCACGGGTTATGGTCTTTACTTCATAAAGAAGCTTTGCGAAATGTATGGCTGGGAAATTAAGGAAGTTGGTGAATATGGCGTGGGCGTAAAATTCATAATAACCATACCCAAAGTGAACAATAGCGGCGATACTTTATATAGGATAAAAAGATAGCGTAATCACATTGAAAAGATAAAGAGTTGTCAGCGTACCTCACTTTCAAGCAACTCTTCAATTCTTAAGTATTCTTCCCTTAGTCTCTGGAATGTTTCCTTGTCAGCTTGCCAATACCCTCTTTTTATAGCTTCAAGAAATCTCTCGATAGCTTTGCGGTAGGCGAATATGTTTAGATTTTTCATTTTTTCTGACCTTTGCTTATCGAATACCGTATTTTCAGCAACTTTCTTCCACATCCAATCTTCAATTTTTCCAATAGTTGCGGACAATCCGATCATGTATTCAATGCGGTCAGCAATTTTTGCTACACCAGTGTAGCCGTGATTAATCATGGAATCTAACCATTTTGGATTGGCAACTCTGGTTACAATTCCTCTCTTTACAGATTCTTTCACATCTTCAACTTTTATCACCTCTCTCGTCGTGTCTGCAATTAATACTAATGGTTTCTTACCGCTTTTTTCCTCTACCACAGTTTTTGATAAGCCGCCTAGGAATTCATAGTAGTGATCAAGGTCTGTTACTTCATACTCTATTGTATCACGTACTTGAGATACAGCGTCCACATTGGATAGTAAAGTTTCCAGTAAGCTTGCGGCTTCAATGCTTCGTTTCTTTTCTCCATAAGCAAATTTCATACTTTCAAGGTATGCGTTCACGAGCTCCTGTTCGCTTTTCCATGTTGATGATTCTATAAGCGATGTTAAGGAGGTGGCATATAATCCCTCAGGCGGGCCGAAGATTCTGTAGTGGGCTAATTCTCCATGTTTAGCGGATAGCCTACGTACATTAGCTTTAACATAGTTCAGATCCTCTGGCTCATCAAGCTCTGCAACAAGTCTAAAGGCTTTATCAAGGAGTTCAACAATATTATAGAAAGTGTCTCTGAATATCCCGCATATTGTGACGGCTACATCTATTCGCGGTCTCTTTAGCTCCGAAAGCGGGATAACTTCTAGGTCGCGTATGTATAGGCCTTTCCATACTGGCTTCACCCCAAGAAGGTGGAATATGGCGGCTACTGTTTCACCACCAGTTTTCATGGTTTCAAATCCCCATAAAACCAAGCTTAACATCCTAGGATATCTACCGTTACTTTCATAGAATCGTCTAACACACTCTTCAGCTATGACTTTACCCCTTTCCATAGCCGTCTCTGTTGGTATCCCCGTCGGGTCAAGTTGGTAGGTGTTACGCCCGGTTGGGAAGATTTCTGGATTTCTAATGAAGTCTCCTCCAGGCCCTGGGGGGATGAAATTCCCCTCTAAGGCATTTATAAGAGCACCCACCTCATCTGATCTGGTTATACGTTCATACACATTTTTTAAGAAGGATAGCGACTTC
>JAGTRA010000108.1:0-1621 GCA_018396935.1 Candidatus Bathyarchaeota archaeon | reverse complement strand
TGTATCGCTCAATCATCTCCCTAGCCTTGGCCTCGGTTTCTTTTAGAATTTCAGCGTAAGTTTTTCCACTCGGCCCCCTTTTGTGAGGATTCTTTAAAACTTCCTCATAAGATAATCCATCAGCCTCTAGGATGAGTTTATGTACGCTTTCTATATTGCCTCGATCGTATCTTGCTATGAAAGTTAGGTAATCAAGTATTTCTTCATTTGATAGCCTTCTTCCTATAACATGTAATCCCCTTGGGATTAATGAGCGCTTATACTCTTCTATCTTGTCATAAACCTCTTCTACAGTTTCGCCTAATTCATAGTTACGCGCGATATCCAGAATTTTCTTGGATATTTCAGAGGCTTTTTCTAATCCGTATTGAGCAGCATGGAAATACTCTTGCAATAATCGTTCTATTTCTTGAAGATCTCCATGCAAGTCGCTAATTATTAAAGGCGGGCTTCCATGGTTTATTATTAACGCATAACTTCGTCGTTTAGCTATTGAGGCTTCTGATGGGTTAAGTGCATGATAAACATATATGTTTGGCAGGTCATCTATCAGTAAATCTGGGAAGCATAAGCCTGAGAGGCCTACATCCTTCCCTGGTAGGAATTCTAAGGTGCCATGGGTTCCAAGATGGATTATAGCGTCAGCTTTGAACTCATTTTTAATCCATTTATAGAAAGCTACGTATTGATGATGGGGCGGTAAATTCTTGTCATGGTAAAGTTTTGAATGATTTTCATGAACACCCCTCGTAGGTTGTACACCAACGAAAATTTTACCGAAGATTAGACCCGGAATTAAGAGCGAGTCCCTATAATTCATTATTCTCCCGGGGGGCGGACCCCATTCATTTAAGATTGCGTCCACGTTTTCCTTTGGTATTTCATTTAACCACTCTTTATAGAGCCTGTTTTGAACTTTAATCATTTTATCCATTGTTTCGGACGTGTGAACCCATCCCCCAGTATTGAGAGCCCCTCTCGAAATTAGGATCTCATTAAGCTCTTTACCTGACGGTGTCTCTGTAACGTCATATCCCCTCGACTTCAAGGCTTGAAGTATAACTGATAAACTTTCAAAAACATCGAGACCTTCAGCTTTTCCAAGATTAGCTTCTCCCGGCGGATAGTTGTAGATTACTATGGCAATCCTCTTCTGATCATTAGGCTTCTCTCTAAGTTTAACCCAGCCTATAACCCGTCTAGCCAGCTTTTCCACACGTTCCTCTATAGCAACATAATCCTCCAACTTCACGCCTTCAACTCTTTTCTCCTCTATACCATGGGTGACGATAGGCTCAATTCTACCATCTAATTCGGGCAGAATTACTGTTGTGACCATCTCCACTGGTGGGAGGCCATGCTTTGATTTAAACCACTCATTAACATTAACTGAGTGAAGTTGTATTCCATGAAGGACAGGTACGTTTAGCTTAGATAGAATGTTTATGGTTAAAGAGTGATCTCCTCCTATTGGACCTCCCGCAAACCTGAACCATAACAGGTCCACGAGAACTTCAATCAGCGGTTTCCCATTATGGAAAAAGAATTTCTCTATAGCTAGGTAGTAGCGGAGATCTGCAGAAAAAACTGGGATAACGCCGTATCCGCAGCTCTCAAGCTT
>JAGTRA010000107.1 GCA_018396935.1 Candidatus Bathyarchaeota archaeon | reverse complement strand
GCTGTAGGAAATCCTGCATAAAGTTTTTATAAAAAACCTTATCTGGAGGCGATTTTGATTGTAACTTTTTGGCGAAGGCGATAGCCATTTGCTCCGTCCTTGGGCTTAATTTTATCCTATGACCATCAACCTTTATAGATAGCCCTTTATAATCGTACCGTGGAACATATACGCCATTATGCCACAGACTTTTAAGTTGATGCTTCGCCGTAGGCATCCCTTGAATCCAAAGGTTTTCTTTTTCATAACCATTGGAGACTTAAAAATTTTTAACAATCTTCCTCGTGTTTTCCATCTTCTTGAGCTCCTTGTAAAGCTTCTCCACCTTCCTGCGGCTTATGAACCCCCTGTGGGGTCTAAATCCGCCTGAAAATCCTTTTGGAATGTGAAGCAGTTCATGAATGAGAGTTTTATCCTTCTCCTCGTTGGACAGCTTATCATACCGCTCTGAAATGACTTCTATAACATAGTATGGGGGAAGATTGAGCGTCTTTTGCCAAATTCTCTCTAATCCATGAATTCGGGCGACAACCCGCTCAGATCGAGATCCTACGCTTCTGATACAAAATACATGTTGCTGTACTATATGCGTCATGTTCAATTTTTCGATAATTTCTTCGACCCGCTTTTTTACATCCGGCGCCTCAAAGTACTTTATTGGCATTATAGTCAACCTAATTGCCTGATGATTTATCAAGGGTAAAGATTTAAATTTTCGCATTTAATTCTAAACCAAGGCCTAGAAGGTTAAGGGTGGCATGTAAAACGCCAATTATCCTCGTTGCCCTCGCCGCCTTAGCTGAATTAGCCCTCGCGTTTATTGTCGTGATACTCTGTTCCTTATTAATTTACGTGATAGGTTGGCTTTTAGCTCCGAAATCTGGAAAGTCTGAGGAAAAGAAATTACCATATGCCTGTGGTGAGCGGACTATTCTCCGAAAGATAAATCCAGGCGTAAACCTTTACAAGTTTTTGATATACTTCGCGATGCTAGATAGCTCCGTTTTAATGGTGGCCTTCGCTGCTATACATGCTTTCGCAACAGAAATTCTACCATATCTAGCGCTATACCTAGTGATGGTGCTGCTGGCTGTGTTGCTAATTTTTGAAGGGAGGAAAAAGTAATGGTATTAACTAATTTAATGAAATGGGCAAGGCTTAAGTCTCCATGGGTACTTCACTTTAATTCAGGAGCTTGTAACGCATGCGATATAGAAGTAGCTGCGCTCTTAACCCCAAGATACGACATTGAACGTTTTGGCATTCTCCTCGAACCCTCCCCTAGGCATGCTGATGTCCTATTAGTTACGGGTCCGGTAACTCGTCAATGTGCTGATAGGCTCAAGCGCATCCATGCGCAAATGCCTGAACCAAAGTTTGTTATAGCCATAGGCACTTGTGCATGCTCAGGTGGAGTATTTCGAGGGACATATAATGTTTTAGGCGGTGCAGATACTGTGGTCCCGGTTGATGTCTATATCCCAGGCTGCCCCCCTAAGCCTGAAGCAATCATTGATGGTGTTATAAAATTGCTTAGGAAAGCTGAAGGATCCGTGGTTGATGAAAATGTCTGAAAAAATTCAACAAATCCTTAATGGTATTCGTGAAGAGTTAGCCGATTCTACCTTGAAAGTTGAGATCACTAAATATGGACGGCCAATAGTTTACTTGAAACCTGAAGCTAATAGGGAAGCCATAAAGCGCCTGCTTAAAGCTGGAGAAAATCCGGGGATAGTGGCTGTAACTGGACTAGACTCGGGCTTGAGCATAGACGTTCTATATCATTTTAGAGTTTCAGGTCGAGTGATAACTTTAAAGTGCTCTCTACCAAGAGACAACCCTGAAATAAACACTATTTCCGATATTCTCCCCGGGGCGGAGCTTCATGAAAGAGAGGTCATGGACCTCTTAGGCGTGGCTTTTAAGGGTCATCCAAACCCTGAAAGATTGATTCTTCCAGATAATTGGCCTATCGGTGTGTATCCGTTAAGAAAGGATGTGGATGAAGCTAAGCTTTCTGATGTATTGGGGCGGGAGAAAAACCATTACACCGAAGAGAGAGACCTAATGGAGGGTAATGTGGTTAAGCTTATAATTGGGCCTCAACATCCTGCTTTAATTGAACCTGAAAAATTTATCTTAGAAGTTAATGGCGAAGTAGTTGTCAAGGTTAAACCTCGTATAGGTTATGTCCATAGAGGCATAGAGAAGGCTGCAGAGCGGCGTACTTACATCCAAGACATATACTTGATGGAGAGGATATGCGGAATATGCAATGTGTGCCACGCTACATGTTTCTGTCAAACAGTTGAAGAACTTCTGGGCTTAAATATCCCCTCAAGGGCGAAATATTTGCGTACAATAATTCTGGAGTTAAATAGAATCCATAGCCATATGCTCCTCTTAGGCCATACTGGATTAGAGATGGGTTTCGAGACATTTTTCCATTACATGTGGCGTGATAGAGAGCCCATAATGGATGTTATTGAGATGTTAACAGGCAACAGGGTTCTAACCTCCTATATCACCATAGGCGGGGTTAGACGTGATATAGAGGACAAAATGATTCCAATAATTAAGAAGGAGTTGAAAAACCTTAGAGACAAGATACCCTTCTATCGAGATGTTTTAGAGAATGATCCCACCGTGAAACTTAGAACTAAAAACGTAGGAGTTCTCACTAAAGAGGATGCGTTAAAGCTATGTGTTGTAGGACCAGTTGCTAGAGCCTCTGGCATAAAAATGGATGTTAGAAAGGATGAACCATATGCCGCCTACGATGAGATTCCATTCAATATTATAGTGTATGATGAAGGCGACTCTTGGGCTAGGCTTATGGTTAGGCTTGATGAAATTAATGAAAGCATAAACATAATTGAGTATGCTCTTGACCATCTACCTACCGGCCCATATAGGGTTAGAGCTCCTAGAATTGTGCCTGAAGGCGAGACAATTGGGCGAGTTGAAGCACCAAGAGGGGAACTATTCTACTATGTTAAGAGTAATGGCACTGCATATCCGGAGCGAGTTAAAGTACGCACCCCAACTTTCGCGAACATCCTATCTTTCATAAAGATTGCTAAGGGAGGAAACATAGCTGATGTACCTGTAAGTTTTGCAAGTTTAGATCCATGCTTTTCATGTACCGATAGGTAGGTGGTATCAGGTGGCTTTAAGCTTAGATTTTATCCTCCATATCCTTCTCTTCCCAGGATTCAGTTTCATTCTAACACTCACCCTAATATGTGATTGGATAGAAAGGAAAATAGAAGCTAGAATACAAAACCGCATGGGGCCAACATACACTGGGCCAGCTGGCATACTGCAACCCATCGCTGACTTCATAAAATTGCTATCAAAGGAGGATATAGTCCCTATTGGTGCTAGAAAATTCCTATTTTTATCCTCAGGGGTTCTAGCAGTTTCAATTTTCATATTTACGTTTTTATTTCTTCCAATCAATAGCCGATTTGGCGTTTTTGAATGGAGTTTTGAAGGCGACTTAATTTTAGTCTTAGCCATGATATCCGTAGCAAACTTCTTCCTCTTCATTTCTGGATGGGCGTCCAATAACCCATATGGCGTAATCGGTGCCAATAGAATCCTAATACAATTGCTTGGTTATGATATCCCCCTATTCTTTTTAGCTTTAGCTCCAGCATTCTTGGCAGGGAGCCTCAGCCTCTCGGAAATAGCCTCTAGGCAAAGGATTCCCTTTGCGCTTATAATTCCATGGGCATTCAT
>JAGTRA010000106.1:565-3749 GCA_018396935.1 Candidatus Bathyarchaeota archaeon | reverse complement strand
AAAACTGTAAATTCAACTATTTTAGATTCGCCGCCAAAAAGGTAGACTGTTTCATCATTGTAGGGTTCATCATCTACGTATAAGAGTATTGAGTAATTACCGGCTTCATCCCCAATATTAGTGACATTAATCTTGACACTCACCGGCTCTCCTATCTCTACTTCACTAGGATAGAGTGTGAAATCGGATACTATAAATTCAGCAGGTTTAATGGACTTAACGCGCAACGACTCTAGGTAAAAATAAGAGGAAGCTAAAGTTATTAACAAAAATAAAACTGCAATGAAAGCAATTCTGATTCTTGTAAGGGCTATATTTAATGTCATGCAAATTCCCTGAACTACTCCTTTAAATTAACTCCACCATTATATAAAAACTCTTTTCGTAAACTCATGTATACTAAGTTGACATATGCGGTCTCAGCACTCAAGATCTCAATCATGATTTCAGGGGGGCCAGAGTCGTCATCGACCGCCATGAAAGACAAAAATAATCCTTGAATAAAAAGGTATACCTCACATAGGGTGTAATAATTTGCTTAAGCATCTCCGTGTTGTTCCCTTAGCTGCAGAGAGTTTGGGTGTAAGGTCTATGTGCACTTTTGTTGAAACTCCTAACTTGAAAATTCTACTTGATGCAGGCGTCTCTCTTTGTCCAGACCGCTTTGGATTACCTCCCCACCCGTTAGAGTATAGGGCTATAATCGAGGCTAGGCGACGAATTTCAGAAATTGCGGGAAAAGCTGATGTTGTAACGGTGAGTCATTATCACTTTGATCATTATACTCCATCTTATGAAGATTGGCTATGTAATTGGACTGAGGAGATCGAAACTGCTAGGGCAATATATGCCGACAAATTTGTTCTAATTAAGAATCCTAGGGATAGAATAAACTTCAGTCAAAGGAGAAGGGCGTGGGTTTTTCAGAAGACAGGAGGTAGTTTCGCTAAGAAGTTAGAAATTGCTGATGGTAAAACTTTCCAATTTGGCGATACCAAACTCACTTTCTCCATGCCAGTTTTTCATGGTCCTGAAGACTCCGCTTTAGGCTGGGTGCTTATGACAACTATAGAGTTTGAGGATGAGCGTTTGCTTTTTGCTCCAGATGTACAGGGGCCTATTTCAAAAGAAACCTTGAATATTATTCTTGAAAGTAAACCTAACCTACTTATCCTAGGAGGCCCCCCTCTATATTTGGCTGGTTTTAGAGTTGATGAGGGAGAGATAAACACTGGGTTAAGGAATTTGGAAAAAATAGTTACCAATCTATCCCATGTAATATTAGAGCATCACATATTAAGGGATGCTGATTGGCAAGTTAAGGCGGAAAATATCTTAGCCATAGCGAAGAGGATGAATCACAGGATTTCTACAGCAGCAGAGTTCCTTAGGCTCGAAAATATGCTTTTAGAAGCTAATCGAAAACACTTATATGAGGAGTATCCGCCACCAAAAGACTTTGAGAGATGGATGAGGAAAAGTGATCGTGAAAAAAGGAAGACGCCACCACCCGTCTAGCCCATTTTGGCCTATTATCTATCGTTCTATGACGAATGCTTTTATATGCTTAATTTCCGTCGGAACAGTGTCTATAAGCATTTTCTCATCCAACCTCATACCTACACCTATTGGTTTTATAGTTTCAGCAAGTTTTAGCGCAGCCTCCAGCTTTGTGGATCGTTCAGCATATATCTCAAACAAAATGTCCCCTTTTTTTACGCGGTCGCCGAGCTTAACTCGAAGTTTTATGCCTGCGCCCTTATCCTTTGGGGCTCCAGCTTCTCTAGCGATTTGAGCAACATGCTGATTATTTATCCATAGAACTCTACCGTTTCTATTCGAGATTATCTCTGCGATTTTATCGCCTATTGCAATGTCCTCTGGCCTTATTTTCGGGTTACCTCCTTGAGCTTCAATAATTTCCCTAAGCTTTTTCTCGGCTTTTCCAGACTTTAGGATTGCTTCAGCATAACGTTTGCCATCCTCTATCCCAACCATCCTAAAGAGAATTCCAGCTAACTCTGTTGCTTTGTCAATAAGATCCCTTGCACCATTGCCCGTAATAGCTTCAAGAGCTTCTTTCGCCTCTAATGCGGGTCCTATAGCATAGCCTAGAGGTTGCTCTCCAAAAGTTATTCCACACTGAACGTGTATGCCTAGGGCTTTACCCAACTCGATAAAGTCTCCAGCTAAAAGATGCGCCTCACCTATAGTTTTTACTTTAGCCCCTCTTCCAGTTGGAATATCCACCACCAAGTGGGTTGAGCCGATAGCTTTCTTCTTGCTCATAATTGAAGGCAAAAGCATGGGATCAATACCTAGGGCATACTCTACTTGAATGAAAATATCATCGGCGGGTGATAATTCAAGCGCCCCTCCCCAAACCATGCATCCATTAGTTTTCTTCACAACCTCAATTATTTCCTCTATAGATAAGTCTACAGGGCAGAGGCATTCTACTCTATCAGCGGTGCCCGCTGGGGAAGTCACCGCCCTTGAGGAAGTTTTAGGTATGACATAACCAGCTGCTGCAACGATTGGAGCTACAAGAATTGTTGTCTTGTCACCAGGTATTCCTCCGATACTATGCTTGTCGAGAATGGGTTTCTTGCCGAAGTCTATCGTTCTACCGGTCTCAACCATAGCCCTCGTCAAAGCTACTATTTCTTCCATACTTGCTCCACGGATATGCATAGCTGTAAGAAATGCAGCTATTTCAGCATCGCTTAAGTGATGTTCAACCACATCCCTTACTATAGCTTTGATCTCATCTTCCTCCAATCTCTCCCCCATGACTTTTTTCCTAATGAACCTTAAGGACTCGGGCATACTAACATATTGTACCTCAACTTTATCGCCAGATTTAACACCGAGCTCCTGAGCTGGCTCCCTGTATAGACCTACCTGATTTTTTGGAAAATTTTCAGCAATGTTAACAATGGCTATTATCCGCTTACTGTTATATGCGATCTGCACTCTGTCTGATGAGTGTACCCCTAAAATTCCGGCGGCTTCATCACTAAGGATGACTATTCGCCTACCACCTGCGCTAATATCCAGAATTTTGGCTTCAAGTTCCATTTACATCTCCAGAGAGTTTATCTGCTTGAACTATTAAGTTTTAGGCTGGAGTGTTTGTTAGTTGCGTTACATTGATTTCGTGAATTTGAGTTATAAGCCAGGT
>JAGTRA010000106.1:0-554 GCA_018396935.1 Candidatus Bathyarchaeota archaeon | reverse complement strand
AATCTGCCTATTTTACGTTGAACCCGAAGACATTAGCATAGAGGAGGCTGCTGGAGGTGTTGCAGCGGAAAGCTCTATTGGCACATGGACAGAATTAACGACAGAAAAGGAGTATGTTAAGACTCTTGCAGCTAAGGTTTTCGAGATAAATGGCAATTTAGTAAAGATTGCATATCCAATAGAGCTTTTTGAAGAAGGTAATATGCCAAACATTTTAAGCAGCGTAGCCGGCAACATTTTTGGGCTTCGAAGCTTAAGGAACATAAAGCTGTTGGACATAATATTTCCTGAAAAGCTTCTGAAAAGCTTTAGGGGCCCGAAATATGGTATAGCGGGTATTCGGGAAATTCTGAGAATTTATGATAGGCCACTGGTGGGTACGATAATAAAGCCTAAGCTTGGATTGAAAACAGAAGATCACGCTCGCGTAGCTTATGAAGCTTGGGTTGGCGGATGTGACATAGTTAAGGATGATGAAAACCTCAGCAGCCAATGTTTCAATAAATTTGAGGATAGGGTGTCGAAGACTCTTGAAAGTAGAGATCGTGCTGAAG
>JAGTRA010000011.1:3579-16109 GCA_018396935.1 Candidatus Bathyarchaeota archaeon | reverse complement strand
CAACTGCGGCTCAGAAACCACCTTCCTAAGGGCGGTAAGCTTCGTAGATGCTCCAGGCCATGAAGCATTAATGGCGACCATGCATTCAGGCGCAGCCATCATGGATGGAGCCCTCCTCGTAATAGCTGCTGATGAACCATGCCCCCAACCTCAAACAAGGGAGCACTTAGCTGCAGCGGAAATCATAGGCATAAAAAACATAGTAATCGTTCAAAATAAGATAGACCTAGTTGATAAGGAAAGGGCTCTTAAAAGCTATGAGGAAATAAAGAGATTTGTTAAAGGCACAGTGGCTGAAAACGCTCCAGTGATACCTATCTCCGCCCAGCATAAGGTAAACATTGACGTTTTAATCCAAGCAATGGAGGAATACATCCCCACGCCTAAAAGGGATGAAACCAAGCAGCCCTTAATGTACGTGGTGAGATCCTTCGACATAAATAAGCCTGGAACACCCGTCCAAGAACTTGAGGGGGGAGTTATAGGCGGGACGATACTGCAGGGAAAGTTTACGGTGGGGGATGAAATTGAAATCCGCCCCGGCATAAGCCTGCAAAAAGAGGGGAAAAGCGTCTATGAACCCCTCTTCACAGAAATTGTAAGCCTAATGGCTGGGGGAAGAAATGTAAAAGAGGCTAGGTGCGGCGGATTAGTTGGAGTAGGCACATTACTAGACCCGTCTATAACAAAAGCTGACGGCCTTGTTGGGAATGTTGTTGGAAAAGCTGGAAAGCTACCTCCAACGCTAGAAGAGCTAACCCTAGACACGTACATCTTCGAAAGAGCTGTAGGAACAAAAGAACTTATTGAAGTTACAAAAATAAGCCGAGATGAAAACCTGCTATTACATGTCGGAGCATCAGTAACCATCGGCAGGGTTACATCAACAAGAGACAACGTAGCAACGCTAAAGCTAACAAGGCCAGTATGCGCCCTAAAAGGGTCAAGAGTTGCAATAAGCAGGAAAATAGAGGGAAAATGGAGACTCATAGGGTATGGGATAATAAAGTAGAAATGATGAAGAATGCAAAGGAAAAATTGAGGGTTATATTTGATTCTAACGCTTTCTTCACACCTCTACAGTTTAAGATAGACATATTTGAGGAGCTTAAAACCCTCCTTAAGAGAAACTTTGAACCAATCCTACTTCCACAGGTTAAGAGGGAGCTTGAAGCCCTTATGGAGAAGGGGGGCCCGAAAATGAGGAGGGAGGCTGCATACGCCTTAAAGATTGCTGAAAAATGTAAGCTCGTTGAGGTGGATGTAGACGGTGACCCAGATGACGTTATACTAGAAGTTGCCAGCAGATGGAGATCCCCCGTTTTCACCAATGATAAAGCCCTTAGAAAAAGGCTAAGAGATATAAATGTGCCCGTTATTTACGTGAGACAAAAATCACGACTCGAGATTGACGGAGGATACGAAATTGTTTAAAGTTATTGAGATGGAAGACACGATACGCATTCCTCCAGAAGCCTTTGGGAAGCCACTAGACAAGGTGGGCTATCAACAGGTTAAATCAAAATATGAGGGCATAGTTGATGAGAAATTCGGCTACGTTATAGCCGTTTTAGATGCGAAGGTTAACCCCATAGGGAAGATTATCCCAGGGGATGGGGCAACGTATCATAGGGTTAAGTTTTCCCTCTTAACATTCTACCCCATGATACAGGAAATTGTGGAGGGGGAGGTTGTCGAAGTTGCTGACTTCGGCGCCTTCGTGAGGATTGGGCCGATAGATGCATTACTCCACATATCGCAATTAATGGATGACTTCATAACATATGATGGAAAGCAAGGCGTGTTAAGCGGGAAAGAATCTGGCAGAAAACTTGCAACGGGGGATAAAGTGCGGGTTAGGATAACAGCTGTATCCCTTGGGAAAACCAGTGGCTCAGCTAAAATAGGAGTTACAGCTAGGCAGCCCTTCCTTGGAAAGCTGGAGTGGATTGAGGAAGAATTAAACAAGATAAAGAAACAAAAAGAGGCGGTGAAGAAGAGTGAGTGAAAAAGCATGCCCCACCTGCCACATAGTAACTACGGGCAATGTATGTCCAAAATGTAAATCAACAAGCTTAAGCAGCGACTTCAGCGGCCTCGTAATAATATTTGATCCAGAAAATTCAGAAATTGCTAAAGCCATGAAGGTAAAGGAAAAAGGCCGCTACGCTTTAAGGGTTCGATAGAATGGCGAATGAACATAAATTTCCGCCGGAGCTTGAAGAGCGCCTTAAGAAGCCTTGGGGGCTATTAATACGGGGGCCCCAGGGGGAAACTGCCCAAAAAATTAGGCGAATTCTTGAGGAAGAGGAAACATCATACCTAGTAACGGTTGGCGATGCTGTATCCAAAAACCTAGTAGAGAATGGGATTCTCCCAAACTTAATGATTATTGACAACAGGATTATGCGAGCTCCAACCTCTGGAAGCTACAGCCTCCCAGCGGATGAAGAAGTACACGTAAAGAATCCCCCAAGCACCATAACTGAAGAAGCCATTGAAGCTATACAAAATTCTGTGAAAAAAGGCTGCAGAATCAAAGTTATTGTAGATGGAGAGGAAGATCTGCTAACTCCAGTTGCAGCCCTCTATGCACCCCTAGGATCCATCGTAGTCTACGGCCAGCCCGGCGAGGGCGCTGTATTAGTTAGGGTTACAGAGGATGTTAAGGCTGAAGCTGCAGACATAGTAAAAGCCATTATAAAGCTGCGAAAAACTAAATAATGAGGGATGGAAACATCAACAAAAGCGCGGGCTTCACTATGGACGTCAACATAATAACTGAGACATATAACCCATTACTGAAAAGGAAGGAAGTAGTCTTTCAAATTGATCACCGTGAAGTAGGCAGCACCCCAAGAAGGATTGAGGTTAAAGAAGCCCTCGCTAGGATCCTAAATAGGGATCCAAAGCTTATCTTCATAAGGAAAATTGAGACAAAAACAGGCACGCGGGTATCTATTGGGTGGGCAAACGTATACGAGGATTTTGAGCACGCTAAGCTAGTAGAGCCCGACCACATAATAAAGAGGAATTTACCTGAGGAGGAGAAGAAGGAGGCTAGCTAATGCCTGAGAAGGAGAAATCCAAAAAGAAAGAGGGGGGAATACACGCCATATACAAGATAGAGGGAGGAAAACTGATTAGGCTTCGCCCCACATGTGAGCGCTGCGGTCCAGGATACTTTATGGCGGACCACGGCGATAGATATACATGTGGCCACTGTGGCTTCACGAGATATAAACGGGTTTAAATAAGGCGAAGCCATTAACCTATTATGGCTTAAAAATGATAAGGGTAAATGTTCAAATAACAAGTATTTCAGGGGAACGCTTCTGGGAGGCTACTCAACCCCTCCCCCCGCTTCAGATAAACACTAACCTTAACATTTTAGCTATTGAAAAGAGGGGAGATCAAACCCTTGAAGTCCCCTTCATATTAACGGTTAACTACATCCCCGCTGTGGCGCAGCTAAGCTTAAAGGGGAAAGCCTACGTGACAGGCGACGATAAGGAGCTGTCTGAAATCTACTCAGCTTATAGGGATAAGAAGCCTCCGCCGCCTATAATTGTGCAGTCTATATCGGGTATAGCATTTGTTGAAAGCATCATATTATCAAGAACTTTAAGTGTGCCGCCGCCTATACCCCTGCCTCAAATAATGCCTCCAGAGGAACAAGGTGGGAAGCCGCGGCCTGAACACCGCTACACAACATAAAGGGATTGAGGGATTTACTTAAGCGGCACATACATTGATGATCTAGTAGCGCCGATCCCTGGGCTTCCATGCTTAACAGGCTTATTTGTTATTGCAAATTCTCCAAGGTAGTGTCCAATCATTTCTGGCCGAATTTCCACGGGAACAAATTCCTTGCCATTATGCACTAATATCTTTAAGCCAACCATTTCCGGCAGGATGATCATGTCCCGCACATGGGTCTTAATAACCACGTTCTGCCCCTTCCTCATAGCCTCCTTAGCCTGCCTAATTTTCTCTAGAAGAGTACGCTGCGCTGGGGATAACCCCCTAAGTAGGCTCCTCCTCTGCCTAGAAGGGAGTAGATTAATAAACTCATCCATAGACATCTTCTGAAGCTGTTCAAGGCTGTACCCGCGATATGTAAATTCCCTCGGCATTTTCCTCAACACCTCAAACAACAAATTGGGTTATAAATGTTCTCATTCCTGCGTCCCTGTCTCCTTCTCCTTTTTCTTCTTTCTACCCGTGCTTCTAGCAGCTATTAAGCCCACCTTCTTCCCTGGTGGAGCATTACGGGAAACAGTTGTAACCTTTCTAGCACTACGCTTGCTACTACCATATGGGTGGACTGCAGCAACCATAGCGCGGCCCCTAGTCCTCGGGTACTTCCGCCCCCTCGCCCTCATGAGGTGGAACTTGGCGCCAGCCTTTAGGAAGGGCTTTTCAGTTCTACCTGAGCCTGCAATGACGCCTATGGTTGCGAGGCACCTATCATCTAAATACTTAGATTTGCCAGATGGAAGCTTAACAAGGGTGCCTTGAGCTGTATGAGCAACTATTGTAGCATAGGCTCCTGAAGACTTTGCGAGGGCTCCACCATCTCCAGGCTTAAGCTCCAAATTACAAACCATGGTGCCTTCAGGGATCTTGCCAAGGGGGAGGATGTTGCCAACCTCAACTGGAGCACCCCCGCCCATTTGAATCTGCTGACCTACATGCACGCCTTCAGGGGCTACGATATACGCTTCCATGCCATTCTCAAACCTCACTAGGGCTAGGGGGGCCCCCCTGCCAGGGTCATGGACTATATCCTCTATAACGCCCTTCACTGTCTCCGCGAAAACATCCTTAAGCGGCTGAGGATAGCGGGCTGGGGCAACCCTCTTATGAGTTGCAGCCCTAAAAGTTGGGCCGCCCCTTCCCCTTCTCTGTACACGAATCCTCTTACCCATACACACTCACCATCTTAAATCATATAATTCCAAGCTTAATGGCTACGTCTGTAGCCTTAAACTCTGGTGAAAGCTTAACAAAGGCCTTCTTCCTACCATCAGGAGTTATCACAATATTAACCTTCTCAACCTTAACGCTGTAAAGCTCCTCAACAGCTCTTTTAACATCAATTTTTGTAGCCTTCATATTAACTATGAAGACTAGCTTATTCTCCTTCTCAACCATTAAGCTCGCTGACTCAGTCATTAAGGGGTATAGGATTACCTCATACGGATCCATTAACCTGCACCTCACAGTAAAGCTTACTTAAGGCTTCAATAGCGCCCTTAGTCCATATGGTTAATCTCCCAGGGTGGGTTCCAGGCGCTAGAAGCTCAGCATTTAAGCTTGTAACAGGCACAACATCCACTCCAGGGATATTCTCTGCAGCTTTAACTATCCCCCTATCCTCAGATATAACTATTAATGGCCCAACAGCCTGCTTTATCCTTCTACCCCGCATCTTACCCCTTCCAGCCCTGATGTTTACGCTTTCCCTAACACGGTAAAGGTCACCTAAGACCCCCAGCTTTGTTAGAACAGCCTCAACCTCCTTCGTCTTCTTTAGGCTTTCAATATCATCAACAACAACCAGCGGGATTTGCGGAACACCATCAACGACATGACCCCTTGACGCTACAACCTCCCTTGACGCTGTAGCAGCTATAGCTGAGAAGAGGGCTAAACGCTTCTCCTTCTTAGGTATCTCCTTAACTATCTTCTTCTCCACCACTGGAGGGTGAGCTAGCCTACCTCCAACGGTGCCAGGGGCAAAGGCAGCCCTTGCAGATGGGCCCTTAATCCTAGGTACGCGGGCAAGCCCCAGCCCAACGCCTAGGGACTCAGCGGTGGTTCTCTTTCCAGCCATTGGGTCCCTGCCCTTAGGCTGAAGCCTCTTAGACTGAATGGATAAAACTGCCCTCTTTATAACGTCAGGCCGCAGAGGAGTATCAAAAATTTCAGGTAGCGTTATCTTTTCAACAGGTTTTCCCTCAAGATCAAATACATCGACAACTTTAGCCATGCACAAACCCTCCTATCACTTCCCCTGTGGAGACTCTAATGAGATAGATACTATTTGCGGGGCAGCCTCTGCAACTTCCTTAGGCGGCCTAGCTGGGTAGCGGAGCTTTATTAAGCGCTTCTCAGGGCCTGGAACGCTTCCCTCAATGAGGATATAGGGGCCGCGGACTAATCCATACCTTATGAAGCCTCCTTTAGGCGTAACCTCCTTCCCATCCACGCCTATCTTAAGTATCCGCTTATTATACTCAGTTCTCTGGTGAAAGCCCATTTGCCCAGCCCGCGGGACAGAGTAGAGCACGCGGGAGGGTTTCCAAGGCCCTAGAGTGCCAACACCCCTCTTAGTCTTCCTCGATTTATGCTGCTTTATCTTAATTCCCCAACGCTTAACAGGCCCCTCAAAACCTTTACCAGTGGTTACGGCTACAACATCCACGTATTGACCCTCACTGAAAACATCAGAGGGGCTGATGGTTTTTCCAAGGATACTTTTTGCATACTCAAATTGCTGCTGAATTGTTCCGCCGCCAATTTCTATCTCAGCTACATCAGGCTTCTTCTTCGGCACACTTGTCAATCTAGGCTGGGTTATAGCCAAAACACGAATCTTCGCAATTTTATCAATATTCTCCTCTATCTTCTTTAACCCATCCTCCGTGTTAAACTTATCTGGGAGGGTTAAAACTCTCTCAAGATCTTTAGGCGGGTTATCCATCCAAGCTTCTGTAAACGTCTTCAACCCATCTGTAGTCTTAATGTAGGCTCTTATCGCACATATGAGAATTGGAGGCGCATCCAAAACCGTTACCGGACGGATAACCTCCCTTCCAAAGTATGGTGAACGCTTCTTAGTCTCAATAATAACCGCATAAGTCATGCCAGCCTTATAGGCCATAAATCCTAAAAGCCGCGGATTATCAGCTTTGACTTCAGGCCAATAGCGTATCCTAGCCACAATACTCTTAGCCCTTTTCCTAGGCAGGTAAGCGAGAGATCCATGCTTAGGAGCGTGGTGCTTCATAGCTATTCCCTTTTATGCGTCTTCTAGGAATAATACATTAAGTTATAAATGTTATCATTCCAGTTTCGAAAATAATGAGTTAAACATTACATAACACACCATTATTAAGCGGGAAGGGCTCGGACAGAAACCAAAAATTATAAACGCCCATACCACCTTTCAACCACTACCCTAAAAATTTTCAGGGCAGCTTGCTCAGGTGAATCAGCAACAGTGTTTATAGTTACTTCCGGATGCAGCGGCGGCTCATAAGGCTGCCCAACCCCTGGAACCGTGGAAGCCTCACCCTTCATAGCCCGCTGATATATTTGCGCCGGCGCATTATAGGTTTCAACACGCTTTGACTCACGCTCCATGCATACCTCGATGGGACACTCTAAATAAGCCTCCATAAATTTCGGAATCAAATTTCTAGCATTATCTCTATAGCGGCGCAGATTCCCAGTAGCATCAATAATGACGTTAACGCCATTCTCGGTCAAAAGCTTAGCAATATACACTAGGGTTGCATAAACAGCATCCCGCTCCTCAAGGGAGTAAGTAGGCTTAGGAGTCATAACTTTCCGCAACTCATCAGAAGACAATAACTGAGCCCTAATTCCATGCTGCATTAAAATTTTAATTAGCTCCCGGGAAACTATGGATTTCCCACTACCAGGTAGCCCGGTAACCCAAATACACCAGCCTTCACCCACTAAAAGCCCCACCTAATTGTGATGGCTAGAAAGTTAAGCCTCCTAAATGTCACCATGCTCCCTCATTTTAGAATCTTCATAGGGGCTTACCCACCTTCTATAAAATTCATGTTGAATACACGCTAGTAAACCCATAACCCTCTCATAATTAAAGTATGAAGGCTTAAAGAGAGCCTTTAAGGTCTTAGTAAATAGGTAGTTTAGGCATCCATCCCTTTCATGATCTGGAAGCTTCTCCATGAGGGATAAAATTTGATTCACAATTTCATCCAATTCCAATCTCTTTTCTGGCTTAATATACGGCATTCCAGCTGCCCACCATCACTATTAAGCGCGTAAGGCACGTATAATGCTTTACTCAGCATCGCTTCTAAGCAAAAATTTAAGAAGCAATATAAGCCTAAATGGGCTACGACGCAATAAATCTTTATTTAATCGTTCATATGCTGGTTTGAGGGATTCATCATGTTAATTGTCCAGATTTCAGATATTCACTGTGGTCCAATGTTTAGTTATGGAAAATTTAGAACCGCAATAGATGAAATAAACGCTTTAAACCCGGACGTTGTGGTTGTAACAGGAGACATAACTGAGAATGGCATCCTAACAGAGTTTAAAATGGCTGCAGAGGAATTCAGAAGGTTGAAGGCTGAAAAAGTCATATACATAAGCGGAAACCATGACTATCGATCTACAGGATATCTCCTTTTCAAGCAATTCTTCCCATTTAATCAAGTTACAGAAGTAGATGACGCCGTTATAGTGGTGTTAAGCAGCGCTAGGCCAGATAGAGATGACGGCGAAGTTGGCCATAGGCAAAACGTATGGCTTGAAAACACATTATCACAATATGAAAATCGACTAAAGATAGTGGCTATCCATCACCACATCATCCCAGTCCCAGACACTGGAGCAGATCAAATAACAATTGTAGATGCAGGAGATGTTTTACGCAGCCTCGTAAAATCTAAAGCAAACCTAGTACTATGCGGGCACCGGCATAGACCATGGCGATGGAGAATTGAAGACATGCAAGTAATTCACGCTGGAAGCGTCTCCTGCGAGAAGCTTAGAGGCTTCTTCCTAAACTCCTACAACGTAATAGAGGTGAAGGGAAAGAACATTGAACCAAAGCTGAAGATAGTAGGCGGCGACTACATAAGCTTTGAAGAAGTTATAAAGAGAAGGGAAATCCTTCAAGCTTCAGACATTTCACAATACGGTGACTCCCTCGCGAGGTAGAGACTAAAATTCAAAGCTGAACAAACCTCCACCAGGGATTGGAAATCCCTAAACAAGAAGAGGTGACTAACACAATTACAATCTGAACATCCAAACTTATAAACTGCTAAACCAGCCTCACACATTTTCTGCGCAGTTACACATTCATACTCTTTCCCAGCCTCCTTATAGAATACGCCTAAAATTTTAGCATCCGGATCCGACAGCAAATAATCAATATGCCAAAATTTACGCTTATTTCTCATAAAATGCCTTTTAACCCGCTGTTCTAAACCATTTTGCGCTGACCCCACATAGGCATAAACACCCCTCCTAAATTCAATAGCGCCTAAAGCGCCAACTTTAACGGTTAAATCCCTCCTTATGAGGATGGCGAGGACATACACGCCTTTAATAGCTTTCATGAGGGTAACCGCTTCATGGGAGTGAATAACGCATTAGCCCAATTACTTAATGTAGGAATTTACATCATTAACTTCAAATCTTTCAACTTCTAAGACGTTTCTAACGAAGTTTAGAAGCTTTCTACGCACATCAACATTGAGGTTAGGGTACCATATTGGCGATGCGACAACTAAGCCCCGCCAAGCATAGAATGGTTGAACAACTTCAAGGATTTCAGCATCTCCACTCTTAGACAGGTAATTCTCCCAGAAGATTTCGTATAGCCGCTTAAAGCATCCAGCTAGCTCACCATACTTTTGTAGAGAGTAAAATATGTAGTTGATGGTCATAGCCGTAACGTCATCAGCAGGTTCACCCCATTCACCTCGGCTCCTATCAAGAACCGTGAAGTTTACATCTTCATGAAACATTATGTTCCATGGATGGAAATCCCCATGAACCTGGCTTAGCCTATGGGCTTTCTTTTTAAGCCTCCACCGCCAATCAACGCAGGCCCGCTCAATCTCTATAAAGCCCCTTTCATCAAGCAAGTCAAAATTTGGGGGGTAACTATCTATGAGCCCCATGATACATTCACTGTGGCCTATAAGCTCACGTATCCGCCTCACGTATAGCATTGGCTCATTAAACTTCAGCTTATGAATTTCAACAAGGTAATCTGAGAGGGCTAAACATCGCCTTTCATCTAAAATGCTAAGCTCCCCTGTCTCCTTAAGCCTGTCAAGATCCAGGTGATATAATTTGCCATCCACATACTCCGTCAATATGAAAAATTCGCCACAATCCCCTAGAGATTTTAAGCCTTCACCATCAACCGTAAAGGCGCCTACATCAACCGAGCGGACATGCCTCGGCAACTTATTGAATGCAGAATGCTGCCAGAGGAGAATTTGCGCACGATCTGATGGAAAATCATGCCCGAAACCTCCCGGACGCATAGTTTCCAAGACTACACGCTTAACTTCACCATCTAAGGTAAATTCTATGACATATGGCACTCCATAACCAAATCCCTTTAAATCCTTGGATCCGCTGGCTTTAGCCTCTCCAAGCCTCCAAACCCCAAGAATTTCAACCCTACGATTATAAACGCTGGATAGATAATCCTGCAACGCATCAACCCGCAGAGTTTTAGGCGTATAACCCATAAGTAGCACCTTCAACACGCATAAAAATTGGAGCCATCATAAATATGCCTTTACTTAACACTTAGATGCTGGGGAAGGAGCTTGAAGAGCTCTAAGCAATTTACATTCACTAAAGAATACGGCAGCCTAGGGGAGGTGATGACGGATCACGGCTTAGCCTCCCTAGGGGCTAAAGTCAGGGGAAGCATTCTTGCAGAAGCCTTAAAAAGGGCAGGCTTAAGGGAGCATATGCCCTCCAGAGTTTCAAAACATGCTATAGCAGATGCTGCAGAAGCGCTAGCAGTCTACGCATGGCTTAAGAAACATGTAACACTAGAGGAGTGCGTCAGCATCTTATGCAGTAACGAGGAGCCTGTAGATGGCTTAACAAAACTATTCCTATTGATAAGAGACAGAGTTAAGTTTTAAGGACGGCCTTAAGCTTCTCCCCAAACTCCCTATTAAACTCCCTCGTGCGCTCTATCGCCCTAATTAGGACGTCTACTGGCGAGGCACCACCCCTGGTTCTAATGTATAGTATGGGGTTTGATGCGAGGGGATGGGGTATATCGTAGCCCGCTACATCAACCTCCTCATCCTCTAGGAGCTTATTCTGTAACAGGTTGCATAATGTATGGCCTATACCCTCAACTTCAATCTTCAACTCATTTTCAGTTTTCTTAAGCACTATTATCCTCATCTATATCACACCCTTCCCGTAATCAGCGCTTATTTTACGTTTTTCAATACTACCGCACTTCCTACACTTTAGTTCGGATCCGCTTCGCTCCAGTAGCCCTCCGCATAAGGAGCAGAAGGCGTAAACCACGCCTAAATTTCGATCCGCAATAGACAAGTGATACGACCTATTTTTGGTACTTATAACCTTTGCCCTCAAAATATCGCCTGCTTTACACACTTCAAACATTGATTCAACAAATTTTGTATTAACGTCAGAAACATGTAGAAAGCCCGTGAAGAAACCGGAAAGATTTCTCTTACCTATTCGGAAAATTCTTACAGTAGCTATTTGAGGCATGACGCTAGAAACCTGCCCAACAACCATGCTTCCAACCCTTGGAACCCTAGCCCCATAGGTTAATGGGTAAACGGAAACCTTCCTATTTAAAAAGTCTATAAGCGCCATTCCAACAATGTTAGTCTCCGATCTAGTAGATATTACCGTTTTCAACATATGTTCCAGAGTTTGGAATAAACTCCTCTATAACGCCTAGAAGATCCCCAGGTAATACGAAACGTCCACTATTTCTTCTCTGCTCATGAGCCCCCATGACATACTCCCTCTACGAGGCTAATGAGCTGCAGCAATTTAACTCATTAACCTTTCTCAGCGGCAGCTAACGCTATTAACCACGTTTCTCAAACCCCTCATGGAACCATCCTGCTTCACATAGCTTCTCCCATGAGAGTTCACCAGTAACTACAGGCACCTCATTAAAGGCTATTAATGGCCTCTTAAACCTTGAACTATCATCAAGGGATATCCTCGGGCAGGCAGTATTTACAAAGGCCTCAACGGCTGGGAAGTTCATCACAACGTCTGGAGTAACCTCTCGTACGGCTAGGAGATAAACCTCCTTCCCCAATGCTTCAAGCTTCTCCTTTATGGATATGGCTGTATTAAGCCGCTTTTGCCCAGGCTTAAGCCCAATTAATACAGCAAATTTCTTCGCCTTTCTTGCCTCTTGAATTGCTGCCCACCTGCTTTGAAGAACCCTCTTAGCCTCTTCATGAATGGGGTACGCCCTATTTTCATACGGATCAGCAACTATGGTAGGCTTTAGAGTTGAAATAGCTAAGCCTAGGGCGTGGAAGCGTCCACCTCCTATGAATAGGAAGGCGTCAACCTCCTTTGCTATGGACCTTGCATTACTAAAGTCGCAGCCTATCACCTGCCCAGGGTACTCCAGCCTCCCAGCGTCACCTATTACAACGGTTTTGCCGGCGCGAACCAGAATTTCTTTAGCTTCATCTAGGGTTTGAATGTGCTGAACTGTTGAAACTAAGCCTATTCGACTCCATTCA
>JAGTRA010000011.1:2167-3523 GCA_018396935.1 Candidatus Bathyarchaeota archaeon | reverse complement strand
TCCATAGCATGGATCCGCCGAGATGAACGGTAAAACTCCTAACTTCTCTAGGATTTTCGCAATTCTTAGCCCCTCGCTTTTCAAGCCGTCTGGAAGCTGTATTAAAACCTTTTTAGCACCCAGCCTCGATATTTCCTGCTTGACTCTCTCTTCTTCCAAATCATAAATTTTCACAATTTAACACCTACAAACAAAGATTGTTAAAAGGCAGGGGCATCTGCACGGCTATACTTTCTTATCCCATTTAGGCGTCCAAGACAGGTCTTCATCCACCCTAGCTGCAGGGTTGCCTGAAGCCCTCTGGCGCTCAACAACTTCAGCAAGCCTCTCAAGGATTATCTTTTGCTCTATGCTCGCCACAAGCTTCCTAGTTGCTACCACAGCATCAGGGTTAACAGATATGCTATCTATCCCAGCTCGTACAAGGAACTCTGTGAAGTCTGGAAGGTTAGATGGGCCCTCCCCACATATTGAAACTGTGCAGCCATTTTCATGGGCAACCCTTATTAAGTGGGCGATTATCCGCTTAACAGCTGGATCCCTCTCATCGAAGTACCCCATTTGCCCCAGACGCTCTGAATCCCTATCAATCATGAGGACTCCTTGAGTCATGTCATTTGAGCCTATGGAGAAGCCATCACATAGCTTTGAGAATTTATCAGCCAATATGGCGATGGACGGCGTCTCAGCCATAAACCACACTTTGAAGTCTTTTGACCTCCGCAGCCCCTCCTCCCTCATTATCTCAAGACACTTCTCTACTTCCCATAATGTTCGAACAACAGGCAGCATCACCCAAACGTTTTTCAGCCCCCACTCCTCGCGGCACTTGCGAATGGCGCTACATTCAAGGCGGAAGGCTTTCTCATACCATGGGCTAATGTAGCGGCTGCAGCCCCTCCAGCCAAGCATTGGATTAGCCTCATATATTTCATATTTATCTCCACCCTTAAGCTCCCTATATTCATTAGTTTTGAAGTCGCTGAAGCGAACCACCACTGGGCGTGGCTGAATAGCCCTAGCAACAGTAGCTATGCCCTCAGCAAGCTTATCTACAAACTTCTGGCTTTGACCCATCTCTATTAGGTATAGCGGATGCTCACCAATGTAGCTTGCTAGAATAAATTCTATGCGCATTAAGCCTATACCATCAAAGGGCAAGTGTTTATAATCCTCAATCTTCTCCGGAACCCCTAGGTTCATGTATATTTTTGTAGCTGTAATTGGGGCAAATTCAACCATACCAGCAGAGCTTGAAACAGGTGAAGCCACACTCACTGGAGGCGCCTGCTGCGCCCTTAGGGATGGGGGCACACCCTCATAGACAACGCCGCTAATGGCGTCAACCGTGTACTC
>JAGTRA010000011.1:0-2087 GCA_018396935.1 Candidatus Bathyarchaeota archaeon | reverse complement strand
CCCTTATCAGTTACGATGGCGCTTGCCAGCCGCATGAAGGGCACATAGTCGGGGTTAGTCATTTCAGCAACTAATATGTCCCCCTTCTGCATAATTTTTGAAGCTTCTGAGGGGTCGAGAATTACCTTCGCAACTCCTGTGCCTATAGCCCTTCTACCAGCCGCTATACCCTTAACAACAACTTTAAGCTCCTTAGGCTCAGCCAAGCCTTGAGCGGCGGTCTTCTCCTCAGGCTTCTCAACCTTAGCACTCCAAACAGTTTCAGGCCTAGACTGAACAATGAATATGTTATCTGGAAATTCAAGATCCCCATCTATAGCCCACTCAATATCTTGGGGGTAGCCATAGTGGGCTTCTATCTTCCTAGCCAACTCCGCCAGTTTAAGAACTTCTTCATCACTTATGCATGGCTTATCCCGCATTTCAGCCGGGACATCTAGGTGGATAGTTTTACCTGTTTTTGGATCCCTAACATATTGAACCCTCTTTGTAGCTATCCTCTTATGAACTATCTTCATTGATTTTTTATCAACAATAAACTCGTCCGGGGTAACTGCTCCAGAGACCACAGCCTCGCCGAGGCCGAAATTACCTTCAATAACTATTTGGTCAGGGTCTCCGGTTACAGGGTTTATTGTAAACATTACGCCAGCAGCCCTAGAATTAACCATCTTTTGAACGCCAACGCTTATGAGAACCTTCTCATGGGGGAACCCCTTCTGGGTTCTATAGAAGATCGCCCTTGGAGTGAAGAGGCTTGACCAGCATCTCAAAACCTTCTCCATAACTTCATCTTCGCCTCTAACATTCAGGTATGTCTCCTGCTGCCCAGCGAAGGATGCATCTGGAAGGTCTTCAGCCGTGGCGCTTGATCTTACAGCTACAAAGGCATCGTTAACGCCTAACCTCTTACAAAGCTCCCTATAAGCTGAACGAACAGCCTTATCTATATCCTCAGGAATTGGAGTGGACTCTATTAATTCACGAATCTTCATCGAAGCCTCTTCATACTGTTTCGGATCATTAACATCTCTAACTACTTCCCTAATCACAGCGTATATCTTATCAGCTATGCCTGTTTCCTCAATAAACCTTCTATATGCATAAGCAGTTATAGCGAAGCCTGGAGGCACGGGGATGCCGGCATTAATTAGCTCGCCGAGGTTTGCGTTTTTACCACCCACAAGAGGTATGTCGTCCTTCCTTAAATTTTCAAACCATATTATCAAGGCGTTTTTAGACTTAGTCAAGAGGCTTTAGCCTCCTCCACCTGCAACTTCTCTACAACAATTCTGCATGGTATAGGAAGCTTTGCACTCCCCTTTTTCAGGGCTTCCTTTGCGGCTTCAACACCATTAGCATTAACCCTCACGGTTATTATACGTTGATTAGGCTCAACGCGGGCAGCTGTCCCAATTGGTTTGCCAAAAGCCTTCCGCATACCATCCTGAAGCCTATCTGCATGCGCCCCAAAAATCATCTTATTCTCTCTTAGAATTACATGGGGGTATGGATGCACTTGCATGAAATAATTATTGGACAACTTTTCGCTTAAGTGACGGTTTACAGCCACTCTTGCAGCCTCTAAAGCGTTATGCCTTATTTGCGCCCTCTCGAGAGCTATTAACCTAACTTCATATTCAAATTTCGCATTGGGATCCCCCATCGTAAACTTTGTTATCTTCGGCTGCGGAAAACCCTTAATGTACTCTCTCCTAGTATAAGGTTGCCCCTTGACCTCTCGATAGTTACGTGCACGCACCTATTTAAACCTCCACCCAATATGAAATTTCAATCTTCAGCCACTTTAGGTTATCGTTAAAAATAAACATTTGCCTTAAACCAAGAGGTTAGGCTTATTCTTAAACCATACCTTAGCCAACTCATCAAAGTTTGGAAACACCCGCTTAAGCACAGGCACATACATCCTAACCTCTTCATCACTCATGTACTGGAATTGATACTCGCCCATGTAAGGCGATGGCTCACCCTCACGGGTTATAAATTCTATGTGCATGAAGGGGTCTCCACGCTTAATAGTTATTGGGTTTCTATCATTGCTTAAGTTTACAACTTCAAGAGCTAAT
>JAGTRA010000105.1 GCA_018396935.1 Candidatus Bathyarchaeota archaeon | reverse complement strand
AACACCGCTGAGGGGCTAATACCGATTAACTTTGCAAGTTCCTTTACTGAAAGAGGTTTAATCTTTGTAAGTTGGTGAATCTTACATCTAATGAACTCCACATACACAATTTCACTTAGCAATTTCTCGTAATCTTCTACTTTGATTTTTTCACCATAAGCATTCATAAATTCTGTAAGCTCTTCCTCCCTTCCCAAAAGCACTCTGAGTCTAAAGCCTGAGGCAGCTTCCTCTGCAGCAGCTAAGTTCAAGGTAATTTCGGATTTTAGATCATCATTTTTTATTGGTGAAGGGCCTAAGCTAGAAATTTCAGCTGTAAATTTCTCAGCATAGTATGGGAAGTCCTTATCCTCCCATGGGGATAGCCATAAAAGCTTTAAACGTTTATCGCCTATACCTGCCAACTTAAGTAGTTCCCTCAGAAGCTTCACAGCCCTTTGAGCGTGGATATTTCCATCTACAAAGTGGCAATCTGGTGGCTGACAGCCCACAATTAGCACTCCATCAGCTCCTTTTTCAAAAGTTTTTAAAATAAGTACAGGATCTAACCTGCCGATGCAAATGACTCGGGTAATATGTACATTTGACGGTATTACCATATCGCCTTCGCATAGAGCCCAGTTACACGCAAAACATATTATTTGTGGAGTTTCTATCATTCCATTAAGCTTTTAACTACCACTTTCAAGATCTCATCGTCGGTTAGTTTCTTCATTTCTATAGCCCTCTCTGGGCAGCGGGATGCACATATACCGCATCCCTTGCAGAGATCTTCATCCACCTGCGCCACTCTCCTTGAGTTTTTCTTAATCGCCCCGAATGGGCATACTACAGCGCATACGTTACATCCTACACATTTACCTTCGTTAACGACTGCTTTGTCTCCTTCACATAAATCCAAATTTGCAAGGCATTCAGCGCATGGCCCACACTCGAGGCAACGAAATGCCTCGAACCTCGCCCTTCCTTTCAACTGTTCAAGATACTCTATAGCCTCTTCAAAGCTCATGTGGGGCTTCTCTACAGGTGGATAATACCTTCGATCCTTTTTCTCAAGCAAATTCCAATTCTTAACCCAGGTGACTTCTGTTATCTGTGATTCACGGTCACGTAGCATGTCCATGCCTCTTAGGTATAGGTGTATAGATTCTGCTGCCCGTTTCCCAGCAGCTACAGCCTCTATTATGCTTGCGGGCCCTGTAGCCAAGTCGCCTCCTACAAAAACACCGGGAATGTTAGTCGCGAGAGTTACTGGATCATAATTAACTTGTAAATCCCCATTTCTTTCGATTAAAATTTCACGTGGCAGGAGGTTGGTTTCAGCTATCTGTCCAATGGCTGGGATAACCATTTCAACCTCATATTGATGCTCTGAAAAACTTATAGGAATTGGACGCCGTCTACCTGTGCTGTCAGGTTCTCCTAGACGCATTCTAACGCATTCTATAGCTTTCACCTTTCCGTTTTCGCCAATAATTCTTGTAGGGGCTACCAGGAAGTAGAAGATGATACCATCTCTCTCGGCGAGTTCCACTTCATAGGGATGAGCAGGCATTTCCTCACGGGACCGGCGATAAAGCACGATAACCTCCCTTGCACCTAATTTTTTAGCAGTTCTAGCGGCATCTATAGCTGTGTTCCCTCCACCGACAACTGCAACTCTTTTACCAACTTTAATGGGCTTTCCACTATTAACCGCCCTTAAGAAGTCAACAGCGTTAATAACGCCTTCTAAATCCTCTCCTGGAATATTTAATTTTGACCCAAGTTGAGTTCCTATAGCTATAAAAATGGCTTTATACCCATCCTCTTTTAGGCTTTGAATGGTTATATCTCTTCCAAACTCCACACCAGTTTTTATTTCAACACCTGTTTCCTGAATGTAGGCGATTTCATTTGCAACTACAAATTTTTCAAGTCTAAACTCAGGTATGCAGTATCGCATCATACCGCCTGGTTCAGGCATACGCTCAAAAACTGTTACAGGGTAGCCAAGTTTCGCAAGTTCATAGGCTGCTGTAAGGCCAGCTGGGCCAGCTCCAATTACGGCAACTTTTTCACCATATTTCTTCGGTACAGGTTTAGCTGTTACTTTTCCCATTTCACGCTCGATATCTGCAACAATCCTTTTAAGGCCTCTAATAGCTACAGCTTGGTCGACATTAACTCTTGCACAAGCATCTTCACATGGGCTAAAGCAAACCCTGCCGCAAATCGCAGGGAACGGCATATCTCTTCTTATAACTTCTACGGCTTCTTTGAATAATCCCTTCTGGATGAGGGCAACGTAAGCTTGAACATTAACATGTGCAGGACACGCAGCCCTACAGGGTGGAAACTTCCGCAAGGTTTTTTGTAATTGTATAGCCATGAATACTCATCTCAGAAGCCTTTATAATGAGGGTACAAATATATTAACTAATCGCTATTAAGTATATGGCAAAAATGACATGACATTATCTAATAGGCAAAATATATATCAAACAGAAAAAAGAAAGGAAACTAACTTTTGTTTTTTCACTCACGCATTCTTCCTTCAATCTTACTTATCATCTTGTGATATTCTCGCGGACTCATTAATTTACTGAGTTCTTCCTCTAACACCACAGAGTTTTTAGGTTTAATTTCGATGATCCATCCTTCACCATATGGATCTTCGTTTATCAATTGCGGGTTTTCCTCGAGTTTGTCGTTTACGCTGACGATTTTGCCGCTTATAGGAGCGTATAGGTCGAAGACGAACATCCATGTTTCAATCATCCCAAATGGTTCCATCTGTTTAATCTCTTTGCCAACAGGTTCAGTTAACACTCTGGCTATTCCTTTAAGATGTCTTTGAGCATAGTCAGAAACGCCTACGCGTATGTTGCCCTCGGGGGTTATTTGAGCCCAAGTGTGTTTTGACGTGTATAGGACTTGTTCAGGAGCTGCTAGAATGGCTCCGCGTTTTTCGGCAGATATACCCTCAAGACGCATTAGTTCCTCTAGCCGTAATCTAATGGCTTCTGCTACAAATTCAGATACGCTACGATAGCGACCTTTCTTTATAAGCTCTTCAACTTCTTTTACTAATTCTTGTCTTATACTTACGGTTTTCCATTCAGGCATTAATATCACCTTCCTTTATTTTTGCATGATATATAACATAAAGCCTAGGATATATATCTAATGCATATAATTTTTTTATTAATAAATACCATAAATATACAGAAATCATGTTAATTCATTATTTTTCGCTAAAAGGTACCAGATCCCAAAGTCTTTCATGTAGGTAGTAAACTAGAATCTTTATAAAGAATTCAGCAACACCAACTCCACTACTAATGATGACACTACCAGTGAAAGCGAAAGTGATACATATGGTGGTTGCTGTAGCAACTAATCGCCATGAAATAGCCTTCATAATATACCTAATTTGCTTTCTCAACAGTAACACCTGACTGCTTTAATATTCCCCACTGTTGCTACTTAAAATTTAGCAAATATTCTGTTAAATATAAAGTATAGGATAAAAATAATTAGTGAGTATGTAAATATCAATAAATAGTATAAGGAGTAGATTCATAATGGAGGGGTTATATGGAGAGCAGAAAAATACAGAAAGTTGGGTATTCAACTTTAACAGTCTCGCTTCCAAGTGAGTGGATAAAGCGAAGTAACATTAAGCAGGGAGATATTGTTTTTATTTTTCAGGAAAGCGACGGCACATTAAAAATAGTGCCAGCGCAACTGGCACAAAAAGAAGAAGCTGAGGAGCATATAATTAATGTTGATGCATGCAGCGAGGATGGAATGCTAGAGAGGA
>JAGTRA010000104.1 GCA_018396935.1 Candidatus Bathyarchaeota archaeon | reverse complement strand
TATTATCCATGGGCTGGGATTCCTAAGCCTCCATATGCATATAGTCCTCTTACCCCTTAACTTAGCATAGAAAAGCTCCATACATGCTCCAGCTGAAAGTTTAGGAAGATAGGCTATAAGCACATCGCATTTTTCAATATCCTCAAGATCCCGCTTTACGAAGTCCATGTTCTGCTTTATAACTGACCAATCTTTTAGGGTATATACGATTTTTTCACGGCGCCATGGATCCACAGGCTCATAACCACATTGAATAAGGATCTTGCTGATCCTATCCCTATACGACTGCTTTTCCTCCATGCTCTGTATTGGGCCTGCAATAAACGCTTTAGGCTTCATCACATAATCCTACAAAGCCAAGCCTTTTTATTATCTTTCCACATTTATCCCCTTAATGTCTGGGCGAGAATTTTTCATTAACCGCTATCGAGAGCTTGGATGGGAGTTTAGAGAAGTTACTCCAATGCAGGCCATTAGACTCAATATGATGAATGCAAAAGGCGTTAATGTCATCGAGAGGCTGGAGAATCTAGGATTTAAACTTGAGCGAATACCCTTCTCAAGTCATGGTTATTGGGTTAAGGCCTCAAAATTCTCCATAGGCGCAACATTTGAGTACCTCCTTGGATATTACTCCATTCAAGAAGCAGCAGCTCAAATTCCAGTAACCTTATTCTCGGATCTAAGAGATAAAAAGGTTTTAGATGCATGCGCAGCGCCTGGAGGAAAAACCATTCAGCTTGCAGACCTCATGGATAATTCAGGCGTCATTATAGCCCTGGACATCAATCCGCGGAGACTTAAAGCCCTAATAAATCAGCTTGAACGTTGCAGGGTGAAAAATACAATAGTTTATAGGCTGGATGCTAGAAAGGCCTCTAAACTAGGAATTAAATTTGACAGAATTCTGCTTGATGTCCCATGCTCAGGGAATTTCTCAACAGATCCTAAGTGGTTCTACAGGAGAACCCTTAACGATATTAGGCGAAACGCAAAGCTTCAAAGGGAAATTCTAACAGAAGCCGTAAAAGTTCTAGATGGTGATGGAGAGATGATCTATGCCACTTGCTCCCTTGAGCCTGAGGAGAATGAGCTAAACATAGATTGGGCTATTAAAAACCTAAAACTAGAAACTGTTGCTATTAACTGTCCAGGAGACGAGTCTCCAACAGAAATTTTCAACAAAAAACTAGACGATTCAATAAGAAACTGTAGGCGAATATGGCCCAGCGATAAAACTCAAGGCTTTTTCATATGTAAACTCAAAAAGTCGAGGAGATAAGCATGGCTAATCCACTAAAAGAGTTCATGGAGAAGCTTAACGCCGCCATAAACTTTGATGAAGCCCTCATCGAAGAAAAGGGTGGTAAAATATTCCTATTAAATAATTATTTAAGGAGCACAATAGATAAGGTGGGCCTTGAATACCTACATGCGGGAATTTACCTTGGATCCATAAAGCAGAACCGCTTTATTCCAAGCTTCCCGCTGCTATTCATGCTTGCAGATAAAGTGAGGAAGAAAATTTACTTAACGGATAAAGCAGCTTGGCTCTTTATATGTGGCAGAGACATATTTGCTGAGGGCATACTCCACATTGAGGGCTCCATAAATAAGGGCGATTTAGTGATGCTATTCAATAAGCATGGTGAATGTTTAGGCTATGGAATGGTGAAGCAAGATCCTAAAAGAGCCAGAATTGGCGTAGTTATTAAGAACATTATGGATATTGGAGACTTCCTTCGGAGAGAGAAGCAGCTTTAAGGGCTTCCCGCGCCTCTTATGACCTGTACTAAATCGCCAATTTTAACAGCTTGCTGACTTCTTTTATGCATATCCCTTAAAACAACCTTCCCCTCCCTTAACTCTTGTTCTCCAACGATTATGGCGTAGGTGCATCCTCTTCTATCAGCATCCTCGAGGGCTCTAGAAACTTTTCTACCCATAACCTCAACTTCAACAGAGATATTGTTTGCCCTAAGCATTTCGGAAATCCTAAGGGCTTCAATTCTTAAGGCTTCACTTACGGGGATAACTACAACCTTTTCATCCTCACATAAATCTATGGGAACTTGCTGTTCCTGCATAGCCAACATTATCCTATCTATGCCGTGGGCCACACCTACCGCAGGGGTTGGCTCTCCACCAAATAGCTCCACCAACTTGTCGTATCTGCCTCCTCCAGCAATAGCTATGTCAAGTTCTGGAACATAAACCTCAAAAATCATCCCAGTGTAGTATTCAAGCCCCCGGGCGAATCCTGCTTCTATTGCTATATCCAACTTCTGCACTTCCATAACTAGCTTTAATATTTCTGCCAAGTTGTCAACAGCAGCCATAGCGCCATTATATCCAGATATAATCGCCCTTATCTCCTCCAGCGCTTTAACAGGTTCGCCTCCACTAATGGCTATTAAACTCTCAATTGTTTGAATACATCCTTTAGAAGCTCCAACATCCTCCAAGAGCCTTATAGCATTTTCATACATCCTCTTATCCATAAGCTGTAAAGCCCTATTTTGAGTTTCCTCATCTACGCCCTCTTGAGTTAATATGCTTTTAATAATTCCAACATGGTTTATCTTGAATCTGTAATTCCTTAAGCCAACAAGCTTCATGAGGCTATTCGTTAATAGTAGTATTTCAGCATCAGCCTCAGGCCTCTGTGAGCCCATGAGCTCAAAATTTGATTGCCAAAACTCTCTAAAGCGTCCTCTCTGCGGCTCATCATACCTATATAGGCTTCCTACACAAAAGAGTCTCAAAGGCTTTGATGCAGTCCTTAGGGATGTAGATACAAGCCTAGCTACAGAGGCTGTAAACTCCGGCCTTAAGGCAACCTTCCTGCCGCCTAAATCCTCAAAGACATACATTCTAGAGCGTACTTCTTCACCAGTTTTAGCTGCCAGCAACTCATAAGACTCTACAACCGGGGTTATTACCTCCATATAGCTATAGAGCCTAGCAACCTCCCTAGCTTTACCCTCAATAAACCTCATAACCTTGGCTTCCTTCGGAAGAAAGTCCCTCATCCCGCGAAGTACACTGAAGGTTGTCAAATTCTACCCCGCCATTTAAAATGTTAGTTGCGATACTGAGTAGTAAACTATTTCCCCGCGGCGGCTCATAACAGCTAGAATTAAATCCTTCTTTAAGCTTCGACACTGCTTTATTATCTGAGTTAATCTCTCCAGCTTTATGGGTTTACCCTCCTGCAACGTCATAATAAGATACTTGGCAGCGTCTTTGCCATAATCCCCCCTATCATAAACCCTGAAGTCTATACCTAAACCGAAGCCTCCGCGGACGACATATCCGCGACTCCTCAAATCCCTATACACCAAGTACTTCGCCCAGATGTTTTCATCAACTCCTTCCGCTATTTGCAGAATATCATTAAAACTCAAAGCTTCTCCATCAGAGTTCACCACGTCCAGGATACCCTTATCCTTCAGGTATAATGCTTCATAAAACTTTAGCAGAAGCTCCTCACCTTTGCCTACGCCATATCCCTTTGCTTTAAGCTCCTCTATGCTTCCTTTGTCTCTAATTTTTACCCCCTCACCTTCTATGACGCCCACGATTTTTTCTTTACTCATTTAACATGAACCGCCCATTTAGCCTCTAAAATTTAAAATGTCCTCCTTATATAGGATGCCATCTTCACATATTATGGCTGTTACATACTTCATGGGCGTTACGTCAAAAGCGGGATTTATAACACTAACTCCCTCGGGAGCAATCCTCTCTGAGCCTACGTATATAACCTCATCTGGATCCCTCTCTTCAATTATCACATCCACTGCTCGCCGTTTTAAGTCAAAA
>JAGTRA010000103.1 GCA_018396935.1 Candidatus Bathyarchaeota archaeon | reverse complement strand
CTTTCTTAGAACTCCTACAAGAAGCTGGGCTTAGAGTCATCAGCATAGTGGATGATGAAGATTTAAAATGTTATGTGGCTCTTTGCATGAAAACACCGTGATGGTTGACACTTAAACTATATATGTGAAAAGACAATCTAGAACAATAATCCTCCATACAGCAATTCAAAATTGGTGGTCAACAAAATGCCTCTTAAAACTTTAAAGAAAGATACTGCTGAGGCGTTGACTATAGAATGGATTCTCTACGCAAAAAACTACAAGTTATCCCTCGATAAAAAGTTGTGCGTTGGTTGTGAAATTTGTCAACTTGCATGTCCAAAGGAAGCTATAACGCTGATAAAGCAGCAAAAGACTCCCGATGGAAAGGCTCAAAGGGCTAAAGTTGATATATCCCTTGAGAAATGCAATTTCTGCGGTATATGCGATTTACTTTGCCCCTTTGGGGCTATAGCGGTAACAGTAAATAGTAAGCATGTGCTATCTGTCGTTGAGAAGGAAAGCTTTCCACGGCTTATTCGCGATATACAAGTTGATTCTAGCAAATGTCCTCCTGATTGTATTGACTGTGAAAAGTTCTGTCCCCTAAACCTCATAAAGGTGACTTGCTACACTCCTGACGGCAAAATTGTTAAAGACATAAATTCTCTAAGTGTTTATGAACGAAGCTGGCTTAGAGTATCGCTTAACATTAATGTAGAGAAATGCCCCGGATGTCGAATATGCGAGTTAAAGTGTCCAAAAGGCGCCATTCGTGTTCGCAGAATCTTTGGTGGCAGATTAGTTATAAACAGAGATAAATGCCCAGAGGGTTGTAGAGACTGTCTTGATGTATGTCCTATAACTGGTGCGCTATATCTCGGAGAAGATGGCAAAGTTTACGTTAATGAATTATTCTGCGTATATTGTGGAGCCTGTAAAGTAGTATGCCCCGTTGATGGAGCCATTGAACTTGTAAGAACCCATGTTTTACACACGCCTGTAAGGTCGGGTGCATGGAATAAAGCGTTAGAGCGTATGGCCTCCACGATAGAAATGAGTAAAGAATTGAAGGCTAGAAGCTCACTTAAGGCGATAGAATCCCTTGAGAGGAGGTTCAAATATAAGGGGGTGGTGGTGTAAGTTGTCTAAGGAGTTGGCTAATAAACAAGCTCAATCTGAAGAGCTTAGGATAGGCGTTTTCATATGTCATTGTGGTTTAAATATAGCCGGGGTACTTGACATAAAAGAGCTTGTAGAATATGCTAAAACACTCCCAGACGTTGTTTATGTCAAAGATAATCGCTATACTTGCTCCGATCCTGGTCAAGAGGAAATTCGTAAAGCCATAAAGGAGTATAAACTAAATAGAGTTGTTGTAGCTGCTTGCTCACCTAGGATGCATGAAGTAACCTTCAGGCGTACGGTGTCGGAAGCTGGCTTAAACCCATACCTCTTCGAGATGGCGAACATTCGTGAGTTTTGCTCATGGTGTCATCCAAGCACTCCAAAAGAGGCTATGGAAAAAGCTAAGGATATTATTCGAATGGCTGTGGCAAAAGCTAGGTTGCTAATGCCCCTTGAGACAATAGAAGTTCCCGTAACTAACAAGGCTCTTGTCATAGGCGGTGGCATAGCTGGAATAAATGCTGCGTTAGACTTGGCTGAAATGGGATTCAAAGTATACCTATTAGAGAAGAGCGAGAGCATAGGTGGCCACATGGCTCAGCTAGATAAAACCTTTCCAACTCTTGACTGCTCAATATGTATTGAAGGCCCGAAAATGGTTGACGTTGGAAGGCATCCAAATATTGAGATAATCTCTTATGCGGATTTAGTGAGTGTTAGTGGCTTTATAGGAAACTTTAAGGTTAAGATTAGGAAAAACCCGCGTTACGTTATAGCTGAAAATTGTACTGGATGCGGCGAATGCAAGGACGTTTGTCCAATTGAGTATCCAAATGAATGGGACATGGGGCTTGGAGTTAGAAAAGCAATCTCTGTACCCTTTGATCAAGCAGTACCCCTTGTTTATAGAATCAACAGAGACTATTGTATTGAATGCTATAAATGTGTCGAAGCCTGTGGAGAACGGCAAGCAATAGACTTTAATCAAAAGCCAGAGGAGATAGAGTTAGAAGTAGGCGCCATAATCGTAGCTACCGGCTACGACATTTACCTACCATATGATAACCCGCTATATGGCTATGGGAAATACGCAAATGTGATAACATCCCTCGAGTTTGAACGCTTAATATTGGCTGCAGGACCCACAGGTGGCAAGGTTGTTAGAGCTTCTGATGGACAGAAGCCCCATAGTATAGCCTTCATTCAATGCGTAGGCTCTAGAGATACTGGTAAGTATCCATATTGCTCCAACTTCTGTTGCATGTACACTCTTAAGCATGCTGTTCAGCTCAAGGAGAAATACAAAGATGATATTGAAGTTTACATCTTTTACATGGACATGCGAACTAATTTTAAAGGATTTGAGGAATTTTATCAGCGTGCCAGAGAGTTAGGTGTGAACTTTATTAGGGGGCGTGTAAGCCGCATATTAGAGGTTCCTGAAACAAAGAATCTGATAATCCACGCTGAAGATACGAATCTCGGTATGCCCCTTGAAGTTGAAGTTGAAATGGTGGTTTTAGCTACTGCCGCTATACCTCATAAAAGCTCAGAAGAGGTAGCCCGCATATTAAACCTAACGAGAGGTGCTGATGGATTCTTTATGGAAAGTCATCCGAAACTAAAACCGCTTGACTCGCCGACTGATGGCATATTCCTCGCAGGGGCATGTCAGGGGCCGAAGGATATACCGTATAGCGTATCCCAGGGCTGTGGCGCAGCTGCAAGAGCTGCCACAGTTCTCTCTAAGTCCACATGGAAAATTGAACCTATAATAGCTGTGGTAGATCCAAGTCAATGTAGGAACGTTAATGTTAAATGTGGGGTATGTGCTGAACGCTGTCCATATGGAGCCATAAAAATCGAGGAGAAAAAACCCGCCCAGGTTATCACTGCCATGTGTCATGGCTGTGGAACATGCGCTGCTGAATGTCCTGCTGATGCTATTCAGCAGATGCACTTTACTGATGCACAGATCCTCGCTCAGATTAGAACCGCTTTAGAAAAGGACCCTGAGGATAAGATCTTAGCATTTCTATGTAATTGGTGCAGTTACGCTGGCGCAGACCTAGCTGGGACAAGTAGGTTTGAGTATCCGCCTACAATTCGTCCAATAAGAGTCATGTGTTCTGGGCGAGTTGATAGGGACTTCGTTCTTGAAGCTTTCCGTCTAGGCGCTGGTATGGTGTTAGTTGCAGCATGCCACCTACCCTATGACTGCCACTATATAAGTGGAAACTGGAAGATGAAGGCCCGCATGGAAGCACTTGCACCGATGTTGCATAAGCTCGGCTTAAGCCCTGAAAGATTCCGCGTAGAATATGTCTCAGCGGCTGAAGGTGTAAAGTTTGCAGAACTTATCAAAGAAATGACTGAAAAAATGCGCATGTTAGGCAAGGATCGAATTAAAGCTGAAAACGAAAAATTGCGTCCAGTACTTGAAAACATGCTAAAGCGGAAACAGCAAAAGAAAGTCTAGTCCTATAGCACTTATAATTCCATCAATTCTTCCACCATAAATGTTGTGCATGAGGGGGAAATTTTTATAATTGATTATCGTAGGCTATGCCTAAACATAAAGATTTTTTAAATTTCACAAACAGGCTAGAAATTTTTAAGTCAAAATCCAAACATTAGGAGCTTTATCATTGAATGCTAACGTGGTTAAACATCTTTCCCTTGAGAATTTAGAGAGTGCAAATAGTTTTCTTTTATCCAGTAAGTGATAATCCCTAGAGCTAAAACGAGCAATCCGGTTACCCAAGCTTCTATAGCGAAAAAAA
>JAGTRA010000102.1 GCA_018396935.1 Candidatus Bathyarchaeota archaeon | reverse complement strand
CGCTTTCATAATGTTAAAATTTAACAAGCCTCATAAATCTGTCGTTTGAAGATTCATTAAAATGCTACCCTGATATCACTTATTTCCTCTTAGCATATAAGGATGCTTAGCCCTATTAAGTTCGGGGAAAAATTTGCCTGAGGAATTTACTTACGCTAGAGCTGGTGTGGACAGGACGCTTAGAGCTACATCAAAAAAAGCTTTGGTTTTCCTAGAGGATACTTATCGTTTCAGCCGTTATGGTGAAATTCTCAGACTTCCATATGGGAATCTAATACCTTACAGAGGTGATTACTACCTAGATCTTGTTATTGAGGGTATAGGGACTAAAGTGCTTGTTGCTCAGTTGGCTGAAAAATATGACACAATAGGCATAGATGGTGTAGCTATGGCTGTTAATGATGTTATTCGTTCAGGCGCAAGGCCTCTGGCAATAGCGGATAACATTCATGCTCAGGTCTCTGATCCGTATCTTGTGCAAGAGTGGATGAAGGGTATAGTAAAGGGTGCTGTAGAGGCTGAATGTGTTGTTCCTAGTGGTGAAATAGGCGATGTGGCTGAGGTAATAAGAGGAATAATTGAGGGTAAGGGTTTCGATATGGTTTTCGCAGCTGTTGGTGAAGTTTCAAGGGATCGAGTTATCACAGCTCGTGATGTACAGCCTGGTGATGTGATAATTGGCATGCGCAGCTCTGGAATTCACAGCAATGGTATAACCCTTGCGCGTAGAATTCTATTCAAAAGATGGGGTGGGCTCTATGAGCCATATGATGTCCCTGAGCCTCTTGATCGTGAGTTAATATATGAGGTTCTTGAACCAACAAGAATATATGTTAAACCTCTAATGCGTGTTGCTGATGTTGTAAAAGTTAAAGCTGCAGTTCATATAACAGGTGATGCATACCTAAAATTTGAACGTATATCAAAGTTCTCCAAGGGTGTAGGATTTATCTTTGACAATTTTGAACCTCAGCCAATATTTGCCATCATACAGGATGCCGCGGTGAAGTTGGGCAGTAGAATATCTGACGAGGAAATGTTCAAGACTTTCAATATGGGTTGGGGCTTTGCCATAGTTGTTGATAGAATGGATAAAGATGCAGCTATAGATGCTGTGGAGAGAACAGGAATTAAAGCTGAAGAAATAGGTAGAATAACGGATAATCCGGGAATAGAAATACATTATAGGGGTAGAAAATTCATTTTAGGTTAAAATGATGGATGATGTTAAATTATGATTTACCATCTGAGGATTGAAGTGCGTCTAAAGCGGGGCTATAGTGATCCTGAGGGCGAGACAACAGCTAGGCTACTAAGGGAGTTAGGATATAAAGTCAAGCAAGTTAGCGTAAGCAAGTTCTACACGATCCTCCTAGAGGCGAGCTCAAAAGGAGAAGCAATAGAAAAAGGCGAGGAAATATGTAAACGCCTTTTGGCGAACCCTACAAAAGATGATTACATAATAATAGTTGAGGAAGAAAAATGACTGGAAGCTTATACGTTCGCAGAGAAACTCCTTTCCCTCTTTACGAGATAAATTTGCTAAATGCCTCTGACAAACAATTACTGGAAATAAGCCAAAAATTAAGCATCGGATTAAGTCTTAAGGAAATGAAGGCGGTGCAGGAGTACTTCCGAAAAAAAGGGCGGAATCCTACAGATGTTGAGCTTCAAGCGATAGGTCAAACATGGTCGGAGCATTGCTTTCATAAAACCTTCAAGGGTATAGTAAAATTTAATGGAAAAGTTATAGATAGTCTGCTTAAAACCTACATCATTAAAGCTACTCAAGAAATTAATCCAAAATGGTGTTTTTCAGTTTTTGAGGATAATGCCGGCATAGTAGAGTTTGAAGATGGTTACGGCGTAGCCATTAAGGTTGAAACTCATAACCATCCATCTGCGATAGAACCATTTGGAGGAGCTGCTACAGGAGTTGGAGGCGTAATTCGGGATATTTTAGGCGTATGGGCAGATCCAATAGCCTGCACAGACGTCCTGGGCTTCGGTCCCCTTGACTATCCATACGATAAGCTTCCTCAAGGAATTAAGCATCCCCGATATATATTCATGGGCGTTGTAGCTGGAATAGGTCATTATGGAAATAACATGGGTATCCCAACAGTTAACGGAGCTATATACTTTGATGAGAGTTATGTGGGCAACGTTGTAGTGTATCGCGGCTGCGTAGGTATTCTCCTCCTAAGGAAGTATAAGCGGTGTGCTAAAGCTGGCGACTTAATACTGTTGGCCGGTGGAAGAACAGGTCGAGATGGAATTCACGGCGTAACTTTTGCCTCTGCTGAGCTTACTGAGGAATCTGAGGAAGTCTCGCGCCCTGCGGTTCAAATAGCAAACCCTATAGAGGAGGAGAAGCTTAAAAGGGCTATAATTACCATTAGAGACCTTGAGTTGGCATCAGCAATAACCGATCTTGGAGGCGGCGGTTTATCGTCGGCTGTTGGGGAAACGGCTAAACGTTTCAATTGCGGAGCCGTAGTATACCTTGACAAAGTCCCCCTTAAATATCCTGGTCTAGCCCCATGGGAAATCTATATATCTGAATCTCAAGAGCGAATGTTACTGGCTATCCCGCCTGAAAATCTTGATAAAACATTAGCGATATTCGCAGATGAAGATGTTGAAGCCACAGTAATTGGTCACTATACCGAGGATAGCACTCTTAGAATATATTATATGAGTGAGAAGGTCGCTGAACTTGATATAGCATTTCTTTTTCAACCTCCAAAAGTTGAACGAATTGCTGAGTATGTACCTCCAAGTCTTGAGGAGCCTAACATTCCAAAACCTGGCGATTTAACGAAAGTTCTAATGCAGATTTTAGCGTCGCCGAATGTAGCTAGTAGGGAGAGCGTTATAAGAACCTATGATCATGAGGTAAAAGGTAACACGGTTATTAAGCCTTTACATGGAGACTGCGGCGGGCCTAATGATGCTGCGGTTATTAAACCCCTCAAAAACTCTTGGAGGGGTATCGTGATATCATGCGGAATGAACCCACGCTATGGTCGCATAGACCCGTACTGGATGGCCGCTTCTGCTATAGATGAAGCCATAAGAAATAATATTGCTGTAGGAGGCAGACGAATAGCCCTCCTCGATAATTTTACTTGGGGTAATCCTGAGAAGCCGGATAGGCTTGGTAGCCTCGTAAGGGCATGTGAAGCATGTTACCGTTTCGCAAAAGCATTCAAAACACCTTTTATATCGGGTAAGGACAGCTTATATAATGAGTCTCCTCTAGGTCCTGTGACGCCAACACTTCTCATAACCGCCTTGGGGATAATCCCTGACATTCGAGTTGCAACAACTCTTGACGTTAAATCACCTGGCAGCTTCATCTATATCATTGGTAGAACCTACAAGGAGTTAGGTGGATCTGAATACTACCGGCTTATGGGCTTTCTCGGTCGGTCTGTGCCTAAGGTTCGTCCAAATCAAGCTAGACGAGTTTTCCGGGCCGTCACTAAAACTATCGACTTAGGTCTAATTGACGCCTGTCATGATCTATCCGAAGGAGGGTTAGCCGTCGCAGCGGCTGAAATGGCTTTCTCAGGAGGATATGGTATTGAGATAGATTTACGACTGGTTCCAACAGATAATCTATGTACAGATGATTTTATCTTATTTTCTGAGTCTAACAGTCGCTTCCTAGTGGAAGTGCCAGAAGAATGTGCAACAGACTTTGAGAGGGTTATGCACGGCGTTGTGTATTCTAGAATCGGTAGAGTTGTTAAAGAACCACGCCTCTGCATCTATGGCTTGAATGGCGATGTAATAGTAGACGCTTCCCTAAGTGAGCTTGTTGCCTGCTGGAAAAGCTTTCTAGGCGGTGACATCTAAGATGAAGCGGGAAGAAATAAGGATCGGCATACTGCGT
>JAGTRA010000101.1 GCA_018396935.1 Candidatus Bathyarchaeota archaeon | reverse complement strand
TAATTGTGACATACTTTATTAGCAATTATACACGGTTAAGCTTGGAGCGGATACTATCAAAGTTTGGAGCGAGTTTTGCTAAAAGAATCGCGGAGATTTCGCGATGTTTCATCTTGTTGATAGGCGTAGTGGTGGCTATAAGCGTCCTTAGTCTAGATGTTACGGCGATATCTATAATTGCTATTGTTATCTCGTTACTAGTTCTTATAAGCGCGAGAGATATCGTCTTGAATCTAGCATCGGAGCTTTATATAGTCATGAGGAGACCATTTAGAGAGAATGATCAAATAAAAGTAGGTGACGTGGAGGGAATGGTTAGATCCATTCGAGCGCTAGACACTGAAATAGTGACATATGATGGTGAAGTTGTAATAGTGCCTAATTCATACTTTTTGAAGTATCCTGTTATTAATAAATCTCAATCGATTGTGAGGAATATTGAACTTAAATTGATTTTTCCAGGTATGAAATTTGAGGAGATTAAACCTGTTGTTCAGGAGATTTTATCTGAGTTAAAGCCTGAACTTTTTGGAGAACCTGAAATATTGTCTATTAATGAGATGGAAGATAAGGTTGAAGCATTTATAAGCCTGCCGATAGTTAACGTAAGGAAGCTTAAGTGGCTGGCAGCCAAAATTACAAAGAGCCTTCTCTCGAGGGGAATAGAAGTTGAAATCGAATAACATTCTAGCCACGGATTTGGATGGAACCCTTACAAGGGGTGGTGACGACCCTATAAAACCACAAGTTAAGGAATCCTTGCTTCATTTAAAAAATAGCGGATGGATATTGATCCTAGCTACTGGTAGAGATAGAGAATACTTGATGCGGAGAAGTGATATAAAGTGGGTGTTTGATGCATGGGTTACTGAAGCCGGGTTAGCCGTATATCTACCCAGTGATGGGACATATCGATGCTTTGCTAGTGATGAGTGGATCATGGAAATTAAAAAGTTAACAAAATTTCCATTCATAATAGAGAAGGAAAACACTGTAGCCTTTGGTATTCATTTCCTCAATGTTGTTAAGAGAGAGTTGCAGAGAATTGAAGTAGATGCCATTTTTAGAAGCAACAAGGGTCTTGTAATGCTTCTTCCAGAGGGAATTAATAAAGCCTATGGGGTTATGGAGGCGTTAAAACTATTAAATGTTAATGGCCCTATTGTAGCCATTGGAGACTCTGAAATAGATTTAGAACTCTTTAAGGTAGCTAGATTCAAAGCTACGGTAGCTAATGCTGAAGAGGCCCTAAAGAAGGAGGCTGATTATATAGCTAGTCAAGAGAATGGAGACGGTGTAACGGAGATCATTAAAAGTCTATCGTCGCAAAATGTTAGTCAATGGCTAAGCCTCCAAAAGGTGGATCATCCTCGGTTATTCCATATCAAGTGATGCTTACCTTAAATCCTTGTTTTGGTTTTACAACTCCTATTCAGAGGTCTGTATGCGGTAGTTTATCATGTTTTCATCAAAACTGGACGAAAACACGTCATGACATTTTAGATGCTTCGACATAAATGCTAGTATTCATGTACAATCTTCATCAGTGTTAAGCTATCTACCACCAAGCTCATCAAGCCTGCAAGCTCCCAAAACTTTATTCTTTATGTGGATGCTTAAAGATTTTAATTCAAGAGCCGTTTCCATATTTGATTAGCTGGGTAGGATGAAAATTTATCTATAGTTGAGGTTAAAGAAGGCAGGTGATCAAGAGTTATTTGGCACTTATTAATGGAAACCTACTCCTTTCTGTATTATTAATAAACTATGAAGAATATGTGTGGAGGGGAACTAGCTAATGGTGGGGCCGCTGGGATTTGAACCCAGGATCGCCAGCGCCCCAGGCTGGTATCCTAAACCAAGCTAGACGACGGCCCCTTTAATATTCAGCTTTATAGACGAGCAATTTCGCTTATTTCTTTTTCTCATGGTTGTTTGATAAAGCGGGTTGGGTTTTCTGTTTTTAGCTTGTGAGCATGGCTATGGCGGTTATTGTGAATGGTGCTATTAGGGTTAGTATGAATCCGCTGGTGAGGGCTATTATGATGGAGTCTTGTCCGCAGAAGCGTGTGATGATGGGTAGTGTTGTATCCATAGCTGTGGCTCCTCCAATAGCTATGGGTGCATATTTGTCGATTTTCGTGGTTATGGGCGCAGATATTATGGTTAATATTTCCCTTAGGAAGTTGACTGTAAACCCTATGGCTCCCCATTTAACGCCGAATAGTTGGCTTGCTAATGGCCCTGTTAATGTGTACCATCCGACGCCAGCGCATACTCCCATAGCTGCGTAGATATTTATTCCTAGTAATATTCCTCCTAAAAATCCGCCGAATATGCTTCCAGCCACGATAGCCGCTGGAAATGCTAGAATTTTTATACCTGTTTTTCTCAATTTTCCAACAATCTCCCTATCTACGCCTATTATTACCCCCATTACAAATATTAGGAATATAAGTGAAAAGTCAAAGAGGATTTCTGAGAAAACCACTTTTATTATAGGGTTTCCAGAGATGCCGTTTAAGTATCCGGCGATAGCCCCTAGTATTAATACGGCGATAATGTATTTCATCATATTTTCAGAATTCTCCTAGCGATTTTAACAAATGCTATGCTAAAAATGATCGCTGAGGCTAATAGCACAGTAGATGCTACTCCAACATGGGGGAGGGCGTCGAGGAACTCATTATTAGAGCCTATTGAAAATCCTAGGCAGAATATAAGCGCGAGAATAGATCCTGAGAGAATTTTATCTAAACTCGGCTGCCGCCCCCTTAGAAAGTAACCTACCGCTATCCCCGCCGCCAATGGCACAATAATTCTAACTAAGCCTAAGAAGGCGCTCAATCTAAACTACCACAGCCTACAAGTTTAAACAAATCTAAAAAGTAAACGTTATGCTTTTTAGGAAGCTAAAATAATAATTTTGAAGCAGATGCGGCCGTAGTCTAGCCTGGTCTAGGACATCGGCCTGCCACGCCGGCGACCCGGGTTCAAATCCCGGCGGCCGCACCATTCCCTCCAGTTCTGGTGCGCTTTCCATGCCCCCGATTTTAAAGCCTACTATCTTTTATAGATCATTTGAGTGCGCTTGAGCCATCGGCTGGCAGAGTTGCTAAGTACGCTAATTTGCTCTACTCTTTAATGATGAGCTGCCCATTCGACCCAGCTGATAGGCAAGTTGTTGAGCGTGTAATAGCTTGGATAAACAGCCAGCCATGTAAATTATTAAATAAGGAGGACCTAAAGATACTTGTCAGGAAGCTTGTCCAGTACGCCAAGTACAGTAGCTGCCTAATATCAATATGTGGCAAGACAGGCATCAAAAGGATACCACTTGTTGCAAGCTATAAACTTCTATTGGACTGGTTAATGAAGCACCCCCTAAGAGACATGATCTGGACGCACCACTACGGGTGTTGCTTAGTAATAATTCCAAGAGTGAGGCAATGAGCTACTATTATTTTAGGAAGCTTGTTAAGGGACTTGCTGAAGAAGCTGGGCTTAAAAGGGAGGTTTGGCCGTATCTATTTAGGCATTCATCTCTAACGGCTCTAGCGAAGATTTTGACAGAGAGCAAGCTTGAGCTTTATGCTGGTTGGGTTCATGGGTCGAAAATGGCTAGGCGCTATGTGCACTTTTCCGCAGGGATCTCGAGGAAACGGTTCTGGAGATTCATGGATTGAAGGAGGCTAAGCAGTCTGACGAATTAATGAGGCCTGTGGAGTGCCCTAGATGCAAGCAAATGAATGCACCGAATAATGCTAGATGCGAGCTCTGCGGTTACATATTGGACAGAAGATTAGCGATGAAAATTGAAGAAGAGCAGCATATGAGGAATGAGGATTTTGTTAAGATGCTTGAGGAGGCAATAGCTCTACTTCTATACCCGTGACGCTGCCAATCAATCGGGCGTCATCGCTTACCACGTTTTTCCCGAGGAGCA
>JAGTRA010000100.1 GCA_018396935.1 Candidatus Bathyarchaeota archaeon | reverse complement strand
AACAGCTACAATTGCTCCTAAAATCGCCGTCGTCGGGACTAAATAACGGTTATTAGAGGTTTTTAAGGTTAACCTACCGATATGTGGAACAGCCATGCCTATGAAAGCTATAGGTCCAGCGAATGTGACAATTATCGCTGTTAGTAGGGCTGAAAGTGTAATAATCACGATCCTAACTTTTTTAACATTCACTCCAACACTTTTTGCATACTCTTCCCCCAATAATATGGCGTTAAGAGGCTTTGAAAATAAGCATGCAAATATAATTAGTGGAATCACAGCGATCATAGCGTTTAAATGTCCCCAAGTAACGTTGGCGAAGGTTCCGTACATCCATAAAGTGAAAGCGTGAACTCTTATAGTTTCAGCTCTAGTGATCATTATGTCGATAAATGCACGGAGCAAATAGCCTATCATGAGGCCTATTAAGAGGAGGGTTGTACTGCTCCTGACAACACTAGCCACCATGATTATAGCAAGTGTTACAAGTATTGCCCCAATAAAAGACCCGAAAAGAAGGGCGGGATAAGCAATCACGGAGGGGAGCAGGTATACCCCAAAAAGTAAACCCATGGCAACGATTAAGGAAGCCCCTGAGGATACTCCCAGAACGTAAGGATCTACTATAGGGTTTCTAAAGTAGACCTGAAGTAGAAGGCCGGCACAAGAGATAGCTGCCCCTCCCAAAACAGCTCCTAACACCCTTGGAAGCCTAGCGTTTAAGATAATCATATTCTCCCAGTAATCCCCAGAGTTATAAAGTAAGATTTGGATAACCCTATCTAATGGGACATATACGCTCCCCATAGCTATGCTTACAGCAACTATCATGAAAAGGGCGATTATAGAAAAAATGAGGACTATTGCTTGTCTTCTCATGCTCGGTGGCTTAATTTCATACAGGTTATTAGGTGGGTTCATATTGGCAGCCCTCAGCTGATCCTCTTAAACATTGTAAGCTGGTGATTTGGGAACATTTCCGGATACAAAATTGCAGCTAGATCCTTTGCTATCACATCGATCTTACATATATATTGCCAGAACCAAGGCTGCATTGCATAAACACGCCCTGCCAAGAAAGGTTTACAGTTAACTATTTCAGGCACATATTGCGATAAATCTGCCACTCTATCTATAGGCGTCCCCATGTAAATAGCTATGTAAACATCAGCCTCTGCAACTTTAGCAAGAAACTCCTCCTTATTTAGAGATACGTATCCACTACCCGGGAGATAGTCAAAGATATATTTGCCATTCACTATCTCCACGAGCATTCTATGATAACTCTCACCACCAGGTATAGATATTCCCCTACTATATAGTAAGGCGTAGGCTACCCTCGGCTTTATTGAGTCAACCTTAGTAAGTTGTGTGATCCTTAAGACTTCACCCTCAACAGAATTAAAGTATTTTGTAGCCTCGTAAAGTTTATCTACAAATGCGCCCACAAATTTTATCCACTCTACCCTCGCTAGGGGGTCTTGTTCTTTATAAGCGTCGATGGATACATACTTAATGCCAAGGGACTCTAGTTTCTCCGCAACCGTTGGGCCAGTGAATTCAACAGATAGGAAAACCACGTCAGGCTTCAGATTCATTATCTTCTCATAATCTGGAGAGCGCGCAGACCCAACGTCGATAATTCTACCATCAGCAAGCCCCCTATTGATTTCATCAATATACCAATTGGTTGAGGAAACTCCCACCAGAACATCTGTACGATTCAATGTCCATAAATACCAAGCTACTTCATTTAAATGAACTACTCGCTTCACTGGAACCTCTATGATGGCGTCAAACTTCCCAGAGGGGACATTCGACATGCTTCTTACTAGAGCTATTTTCCTGCCCTGACCATCAGTTAATAGGATAGAGTCATCGTAGATCTCCATGGAAAAGCGTTTTGAGTATTTCACTTCTATTGGAATCTGCGAAAATAGTTGAGGAGCAAAGAAGCCCATGTAACTAGGCGCTATGATGCTTGACTCATTCCCTGCCGCTGGGGGTTCTCCAGTTAAGCTGGTTTCATTTTGCCGTTCTAAAGTTGATGTAGGAGTTGATTTAGGAGCTGTTTCAGCACCTTCAATACCTCCATTAGTGGAGGATTGTTCAGGAGATTTTTGCTTAAAATGCACTAAAGCTACTATGAAGGATATTGTTAATACTGCTATCAGTATTACGCTGAATATTGTTCTTATCTTCAATTTTTACACCTATTGCATGGATGGATTGATCATCCTGATTATAAATTTTTTGCAACTTTAGTTTAATTTAAGTTTAATAACTCAAAGGGCATGGGGAAAAATTGAGTTTGCTTAAACCCTTTAATTGTAATAATTAAAGCGAAGGGATGGTTTCAGGTGATTAATGTCTGGTTCCAGTAGTAGATCCTTTCGTATCCATTTTTTATGGGGATTTTTGGGTCTTCGTATATGATGTCTAGGGTTAAGCCATATCTCCTTAAGAGGTATTGCAGAATCGTCCATATTTGTTGGGATTTCTCATCAGGCTCCCATAACCCCCATATTTTATCATCGGGGTGGCGCATTCCCCACCCATAATTTCTTGGAAGCACTAGGGCTGCTTCAGCCCTAATTAAGCCATGGGTTACCTTTGGGTTCTTAATTACTTCATTCCAGAATCGCTTTAACATTGTGAAGTATTCATCTGTGAGTATGCCATATGGGGTTTTCATGTCTTCAGCATAATTGAAGAGGATTATGTATTTGGCTCCGCATAGGTAGGCGTTAAGCATCTGCCTATAAACATTGTCTGGGCTATCTAGGTATGGCGGATGCCTATACTTCCAAGTTATTATTATTCCCCAGCTTTTATTGTGTAGTGTTGCAGCTCCTCTCACTAGGGCAATGTCTTGGGTAAATGTGTGATTCCAGCCTATTTGGGCTAAAACAACATCATATCCAGCGAGGTAGTCAAACCAGTATAGAGCGTAATCGGAGACGAAGGATGTTATTGAGCGGTCTTTAAGAATTTGCAGGCCTCCATCCAGCTGGAAGAGCTTAACGTAAAGGTTGGCTATAAAATCATAAGTTAGATTGTTTCTTCTTACGCTTTGGGAAACATTCCACTTATTGTCAATGAATATTCCCCCAGGCTCATCATAATAGTATACTCCTAGGAATTTATCGCCCCAACGCTCCTTAGCCATCACTATCCACTGTAGCCGCCACTCTAAACCCTTTAAGGCTAAAACTCTAGGGTTTAAGTCTCCAAAGAAGACAATTACATTTAATCCAGCTTTAAATGCATAATCACATACCTCAGTTAAAGCGCTTTCATTATAGCTTATAGGCCCGGAGAGAACCGTGAGAAGGTTTGTATAATCCTTAACGCGGTTTATTAGAAGCCTAGCTTCTTCCACGGTGTCTCCGCAGAAGGATACGCCAAAAAAGACTTTAGGCTCATCTTCTAGAGGGGTGCTGAACATGTTTAAGAGTAGAATGGAAGTGAATAAAATTGGGATGAGGGATACTGCAAGGCCTATTTTGATATTCAAATTTAAGCCCATTATGTATCTTTCTCCATTATATTCAAATAAGGCTTATTAAAAGGTCATTAAGAGATTGGGGTGATTTTGATCAATTTAGTGGAATTGTTTGAGCTTAAGCGTAAAGTTGCCAATGAGCTTTATGAAGGGCTTAGTGAGGGGGCTAGAGTCAAAGCTCGTGAAGATCATCACTCAAGGAGAAAGCCTAGGCCATGTGGAATCACTATACACACTGGCGTGGGATGTAGCTACGCCTGTGCCTACTGCTATATCTACGACATGGGGTTTCCAGCTAATGTTAAGCCTTACCCCCTCAACGCCTTGGAAATTGCCTATGCATTAGCGCTAAATCCCTACGTAATCCCCAAGAGAACCATGGCAGCCTATGGCTCTGTAACTGAGCCATTTCTCCCCGAAACTGCTAAGCAAGCGATAAGCTATATGGCTGAAGTCTATAAGTGGCTGA
>JAGTRA010000099.1 GCA_018396935.1 Candidatus Bathyarchaeota archaeon | reverse complement strand
TCTCCAGCAGCATAAACCCCTGGAATATTTGTTCTTTGACGAGTATCAACTTTTATGTATCCATGTTCATCAACTTCGATGCCTGCCTCTCTAGCCAATTGACTATTTGGAGCTTCTCCGACCTGGATAAATACTCCATCAACAGGTAGCTCGTAGATTTCATTTGTCTTTCGATTATAAACTATAGCTGATTTTACGAGTTTATCACCTCTTATCTCCTTGAGCTCAGTATTGAGTAGAACTTCTACATTGTTTTTTTCTGTTAAAGCCTTCACGAGGGCTTCTTCAGCTCTGAATGTTTCTCTTCTATGAATTATTCTAATAGAGGAAGCTATTTCTGCCAGGTACAAAGCTGTGGAGACTGCTGAATTACCACCGCCCACGACAATAACGCTTTTACCCTTAAAAAGGGGGCCATCACATACGCCGCAGTAGCTAACACCTCTACCCATGAATTCCCTTTCTCCAGGTACACCTGCTTCCCTACGGGTTGTCCCTGTAGCTATGATGATGGCTTTGGCTAAGTATTCCCCTTTATCCGTTTTAATCAATTTTTTATCGCCATTAAGATGCAGACTTATAACCCTTTCAAGCTCATTTATTACTACGCCTGTGCTTCGACATTGAGAAACGATTTTCTGCGCTAATTCCATGCCGCTTATCTTATCAAAACCTGGATAGTTCTCTATTAGCGGAGCAACGGCCACAGTGCCTCCTGCTATTTTCTCCTCAATAATCAGGGTTTTCAGTCCACTTCGGGCAGCATATATGCCGGCTGTTAAACCGGCTACGCCAGCTCCAATTATTACTAGATCTAAGCTATTCATAAGTAGGTTCCCGATACGATTTTACAGCGACGAGTAGATTAGCTTTACCGCTAAAATTTGGCGGATTTACTCCTCCTCAAGATCAAGTTCAGCTATTTCTGCCTCATAACATTCTCGGCAATAACCATGATAGGCTTCATATTCCTCCTTTGAAATTTTCTCCCTACAACTCATACAGTAATAGTTTCGTTTCTCCCTCTTTCTCTTCTCCCTCATATAATACCAGCCGGATAATGATACCATTTGAGTCTTATACAGGAGTAGGTTTTATATCTTGTTTTTATTAATTGCATAGATTTAAGGAAGGGGGTAAAAGTTAATTTAAAGATCAGCCCATTAAAGGTCGTGGTGAAAATGGGGGATAAAATTCTCCATTAATGAGGACAAAACCTTTAAAGCGTTTAGGGATTGTTCAAATAGCTTTATGGAGTTTCTAAAGCATATTGAAGATAAATGGCAAAGAAAATGGGCAGAGGCTAGAATCTTCGAGACTAATCCAGATCCATCCAGGCCTAAATTCTTTATAACGGTTGCATATCCATATCCAAACTCTCCTCAACATATTGGCCATGCTAGAACTTATACGCTTGCAGATGTTTACGCCCGCTACATGAGAATGCGTGGCTATAATGTGCTCCTGCCAATGGCATTCCACTATACGGGAACCCCTGTATTAGCTATGGCAAGGCGACTCGCTGAGGGGGATAAAGAGCTCATCAAGGATTTTTTGGAGATTTATAAAGTGCCTAAAGAGAGGTTAAAGGATTTAACGGATCCATTGAATATGGCTAGGTATTTCCATGAGGAAATTAAGGATGGAATGAAGCGTATAGGCTATTCCATTGACTGGAGGCGAGAATTTACAACCATCGACCCAAGGTATAGCCGCTTTATAGAGTGGCAATTCCGAAAGCTGCAAAAAGCAGGCTACATAACTAGGGGAAGCCACCCTGTTGGGTGGTGCCCAAAGGATGGAAATCCTGTTGGGCAACATGACACCATGGGGGATGTAGAGCCTGAGATAGGGGAGTTTACCCTTATAAAATTCAAATGGAATGAGTGGATTTTACCAACAGGAACCCTTAGACCGGAGACGATATTTGGTGTAACTAACATATGGGTTAACCCAAAGGCTGAGTATGTTAAAGCAATTGTTGATGGGGAAAAGTGGATAGTAAGCAGGGAATGTGCTGAAAAACTGAAATATCAAAGCCATAAAGTTGAGGTTTTAGAGACTTTCATAGGCAGGGAGTTAATCGGGGGAAGGGTTGTTAACCCCGCTACTGGTTTAGAGGTTCTAATCCTTCCAGCTGATTTTGTTGACCCTGGGAATGTTACAGGAGTAGTTATGTCAGTTCCGGGGCATGCGCCGTATGACTACGTAGCCTTAGAGAACATTAAAAGTGAGGAATCCATGCTTAAGGCTTATGGGTTAGATGTAGAGGCAGTTAAGGCTATTAAAGCAATTTCAATCATCGCAGTACCTTCTTACTCAGATCTTCCAGCTAAAGATGTTGTTGAGAGGATGGGCATAAGGGAGCAGACGGATCCGAAGCTGGAGGAGGCTACTAGGGAGGTCTATAGGCATGAGTTTCACAATGGCAGAATGAGGGATAATACTGGAAAGTACTCTGGATTGCCAGTTGCTGAGGCAAAAGAGCGAGTTAAAAAGGAGTTAATGGCTGAAGGCAAAGCTACGATTATGTATGAGCTTCTAAATAAGCCTGTTAGATGCCGATGTGGAACAGAGTGTATAGTTAAAATCTTTGAGGATCAATGGTTCATAGACTATGGAAATGAAAAGTGGAAGGAGTTAGCTCGTAAGTGCTTAGCGAAGATGCGAATTCTTCCTGAGGAGCTACGCTCTGAATACGAGTATGTGATAGGCTGGCTTCATGAGAGAGCGTGTGCAAGAAAATCAGGCTTGGGCACAAGGCTTCCGTGGGATCCCGAGTGGATTATTGAGTCCCTTTCAGACTCAACTATATATATGGCGTATTATACAATTGCAGGATTAATAAATCAACATGGTATCAAGCCTGAACAATTAACTGATGAGGTTTTTGACTATGTTTTTCTAGATCAAGGAGACCCAGCGGATATAGCTGAAAGAACTGGGATAAGCGAGGAGCTTCTAAAGCAGATGAGGAATGAGTTTAGATACTTCTATCCACTTGACAGTAGACACTCCGCCCATGAATTGATACCGAACCATTTAACGTTTATGATATTTAATCACACAGCCATATTCCCTGAAGAGCTTTGGCCACGTCAGATAGTTACAAACGGCCACGTGACTATGGAGGGGCAGAAGATGAGCAAGTCCTTTGGCAACATTATCCCGCTACGGGAAGGGTTGGCTATGTTTGGCGCAGACCCGATAAGGTTAAGCGTTTTAGCTACAGCAGAACTTCTACAAGATGCGGACTTCAGCCCTTCAGTAGCTAAAACAATGAGGGACAGGATTGAGCACATATACAATATGGTTTGTGAAGTAGTGAAAGCTCCTATAGTTGCAGAAGGGAAGCTTTCAGACATAGATAGGTGGCTACTTTCCAGGGTTCAGCACCACATTAGCAGGGTAACAGAAGCTATGGAGAAGCTTGAAGTGCGTAAAGCTATACACACGATAATCTTCGAACTTGATCGAGATCTTCAATGGTATCAAAAGCGAGCTCAAGCCAGTAGGGAGGGTATAAACTTCAATGTCTTAAGGGAAGTGTTAAAGAAGCAGGTGCTGATGTTAGCTCCCTTTGCTCCACACATATGTGAGGAAATGTGGGAGATAATGGGCGGCGAGGGTTTTGCATCCTTAGCTAAATGGCCTACGCCAGAAATGGATAAAGTAGACATAAGGGCTGAGGAGAGGGAGGCTTTTATTGAAAACCTGCTTGAGGATACAATGAACATCGTAAAGGCTACAAAGATCTCTCCTAGAAGGGTGTGCTATTACGTAGCAGCTGCATGGAAGTGGCATGTATATATTATGGCGATTGAAAACGCCATAAGTGGAAATATAAATCAAGGCATATTAATGAGGAAGCTCATGGAGGATAGCAGTTTAAGGGCTAAGGCTAAAGAAGTGGCTGATTTCGTTGGAAAAATTGTTGAGGAAATTAATCGCATACCAAAGGAAGCGCGAAAACGGCTAGTGGAGGTAGGAATTATTGATGAAA
>JAGTRA010000098.1:830-4038 GCA_018396935.1 Candidatus Bathyarchaeota archaeon | reverse complement strand
CATTTCCCTCCCAGGCTACTCCCTCTTAAGCGATGTATAGACTATGTAGGCGAGTATCGCCACGAATATTACGGCGGCGAGCCAGAAGGAGCTCCTATAAACCAGATCGAGAAAGGCCTCGAGAGCCATGCCACGAATAGGTAGATTCTCCTAGTTTAAAACTTTACCCCACGAAATTAAATTTTGGCTAAAAGAGATGTTTAAGGAGGTTTATTCCGGCACATGTTATGAGCTCGCCATGAAATTATGAAAATTTTTGAGCCACGAATACCTCGTCTGCAGTGCTTGTTAATTTAAACCTATAACTAAACCTATCCATGATTATAAGTTGAAGTTTAAATATAAGCACCATCTTGAAAAATTTAGGGTAATGAGATCTTTAATAGCCCTTTCAGAATTTTGTACAGGTTGCCAAAGATGTGTTATTGCGTGTTCTTATACTCATACTAAAACCTTTACACCATCAAAATCAAGAATTTGGATCACTAGGATGCGGAGAAAAGTAGATTATATAACAATTTGTAATCAATGTGGTATTTGTATTAATTCGTGTCCATTTAATGCTTTAAAGAGAGACCTTAAAACTGGGGCAGTTATAGTAGATGAAATGAAGTGCACAGGTTGTGGGTTTTGTGTAAATGCCTGCCCTTGGGGGGCTATAATTATAGACGTTGACAAGAGAAAGGCATTAAAATGCGATTTATGCGGAGGAGACCCGATATGTGTTAAAGTATGTCCTGAAAATGCTTTACGTTTCTTAGGCCCCACCGAGATTGCGAAATTGAAAAGAATAAATACTATAAGATTAATTGGTGAGTGACATGACTGAATGGTATGGATATGCAGGAAACGTTTTAAGAGTGGACCTGACTAAACGCAAAGCGAGTGTTGAACCGCTTAAAAGAGATGTTATTAGAAATTATCTTGGTGGAACGGGATATGCTGCATGGGTTATGTGGAATGAGTTAGAGGCTGGAATAGATCCACTTTCTCCTGAAAACCTGCTAATAATTGCTACTGGTCCATTAACTGGAACGCTCTTTCCCACTTCAAGCTGGGATGCTGTTTTCAAATCGCCACTAACTGGCATATGGGGTGAAGCAAGATCTGGAGGATTTTTTGGTCCTAAACTTAAGTTCGCTGGCTATGATTTTATAATAGTTCATGGTAAGGCTGACAAGCCAGTTTATCTTTGGATCTGTGACGACAAAATTGAGATAAGAGATGCTACTTCATTATGGGGGAGGGGAGTTCACGAATCAACAGACATGATCCTAGAGGAGATTGGTGATTATGAAGCATCTGTAGCGTGTATAGGACCAGCTGGCGAGAAGCTTGTGAGATTCGCTGCTATAATTAACGATTATGACAGAGCTGCTGGAAGATGCGGTGGAGGCGCTGTAATGGGCTCAAAAAACTTAAAAGCGATAGCCGTAAATGGCTCAGGTGAAATTGAGATTGCTTATCCAGAGAAATTTGAGGATGTATTGGAGGACATAATGGAGGCAAATTTAAAAGAGAAACCGTTTTCGCAAAATATGGGACTTCAGGAATAGTAGGGCCACTTAATACTCTTGGTGCCTTCCCAACGAAAAATTTCCAAACATGTTATTTTGAAACAGCTCATAAGATATCAGGGGAAACTCTTGCATCAAATTATCTGATCAAGAGACGAGCTTGTTTTGCCTGTCCGATAGGGTGTTCTAGACATACCGAAGTAAAATTCGGGAAGTATAAAACACCCCCATTCGAAGGGCCAGAATATGAAACCGTGGATCTTTTAGGAGCTCAATTGCTTATTGATAATCTTGAAGCGATAATTAGAGCAAACTATCTCTGCAATGACTATGGAATGGATACGATATCTACCGGGGCTGTTATAGCATTTGCGGTAGAAGCATATGAAAGGGGAATGATATCCAAAGAGCTAACCGATGGAATAGAGTTAAGATGGGGTGACCCGGATCTTTTACTTAACTTAATTGATGCTATAGCTTTTAGAAAAAATAAACTCGGAAATATTCTGGCTGAAGGAGTTAAACGTGCTTCAGAAAAAATTGGAAATGGTGCTGAAGAAATAGCTATTCATGTTAAAGGATTAGAAGCTCCAGCGCATGATCCTAGAGGTACTTCTAGGTCTTTTGCAATACAATATGCTGTTGGAAATAGAGGAGCTTGTCATACGCATCCCAATTGGAGCGGATTATGGGATTTTGGAAAAAATCCAGATCTTATAAAATATGGACTTCCATGGCCTCCATTAAATAGGTTCGATGAAAATGAAGTAGAGAAAAGAGCTAAAGCTGTACGCTTGTTTTTCTTGCATGGTATATGCGCAGAAATACTCGGGTTTTGCAGGTTTATAGTCGAGGGTGATGAAACTAATGCTGTAACATTCGCGAGACTTGCTGCGATAACATCAGCCTTAACCGGTTTCGATATTACTGATCTTGAGCTTATTAAAGTAGCAGAAAGAGTATTTACTCTTGAGAGATGCTTTAACGTCAGAGAAGGTATTAGACGAAAAGACGATAAACTTCCGAAAAGATTTCATGAACCTATCACTACTGGACCTACAAAAGGAGAATATGTAAAAAATTTAGATAAACTTTTAGATGCATTCTACATGGAAGTTGGATGGAATATTGAAAATGGCATACCAACAAAACAAAAGCTGGAAGAACTTGGATTAGATTTTGTGATTGATGAAATTTATGACGCGAGATAAAGTTTTTATTTTAGAATAAAACTTTTCCTTACTGATGATAGGAATAGTGTCCTACGCTCATACGAAATATGGAGTTCTAAGGGAGAATACGGAGCTACTCATAAAAAAAATGGTTCACGAATGTTTACATAATGTGGAGAAAGGAATAGATCCAGAAGAAATAGACTGGATTATTGTGAGTTGTGTGGATAATCAATTTTCAGAGCAACATCAAACTGGTACAGTTGCATGGGAGGCATTGGGTAACTCCAGAGCAAAAGCTTTCAGAGTTGAAGCAGCTTGCTGCAGTGGTAGCATGGCTGTATATATTGCTAGGAATCTTATAAAATCTGGTCTTGCAAAAAATGTCCTAGTAATTGGCTTTGAGCGCATGAGTGCAGTTTCAACTGATACAGCGACGACGATATTAATGAGAGGTTCATCCCCTGAGGAAAGGAGAATTGGCATCACTCAACCCGCATCTTATTCTCTGATGGTACA
>JAGTRA010000098.1:0-820 GCA_018396935.1 Candidatus Bathyarchaeota archaeon | reverse complement strand
CGACGGAAGAAGATTTCGCATTAATTTCAGTAAAAAATCACGAGAATGCCACCCGTAATCCCTGGGCACAGTTCCAAAAAAAGATAACAGTAGAGGATGTGATGAGTTCTCGTTTAATAGCGCCCCCAATAAGGCTCTTACATTGCTGTCCTCTTACTGATGGAGCTGCAGCTCTGCTAATTAGCGGAGATCCAAAGAAATACACGGATACACCTGTATATATCAAGGGAATGGGGATGGCTCATGACGCTTTTAGTAGTTTTAGAAGAGTGGATCCAGCATTTCTACGCGCATCAAAGTTAGCTGCTGATGAGGCTTATAAAGAAGCAGGGATAACACCAAAACAGATTCAGATTGCTGAGGTACATGATGCCTTCACACCAGTGGAACTTATGTGTTACGAAGCTTTAGGACTTGCTAGAAAGGGTGAAGGTTATAAGTTAATTAGAGAAGGTGTGGTAACATTTGAGGGGGCGATACCTGTTAACGTTAGTGGTGGATTGAAAGCTAAAGGGCACCCTGTGGGAGCAACAGGAATAGGTATGATTGTAGAGCAATTCTTACAATTAAGAGGCGAGGCCGAGATGAGACAAATCCCTGACGTTGAAGTGGCGGTTGTTGAAAACCACGGTGGAACAGGGTCTGTTTCTCTAGTAACTGTTCTTACAAGGTGATGGCTATGAAGGCAGAATTAATGTATTATACAATAGTATATGTTCCCCCTCAACCTTTCAAAACAATTTATGCTGTAGGCGTCGCTAAAGATGAAAAAGGTGAACTTTACCTTGTTAGAATTGAGCATGAACATATCAGCATGCTT
>JAGTRA010000097.1 GCA_018396935.1 Candidatus Bathyarchaeota archaeon | reverse complement strand
TCTAAATAGAATTAAGAGGTTTATGGCTGAAATTGATAGATTTGGTCCAGAAGCTGAAATAAATCCTAAAAATGTAGCAGAAGAGGATAGAGTTGATGTAATCCGGAAAATTGACGCGCTTCTGGAGCGCATCGACAGAGAGCCAAAAACATTAAGCTGGAAGATGAGGGGAAAAATAGGTACAAAAAAGCGATGGTATAATCCAGTGGAGCGGCCAGATACTGTCGGTGGTTTTGGAATCTGGGAAGCCCTCATGGGGAAATAAGCATAAACTGCCTATTTTAAAGCGAAAAGTTAATGAGTAAAAGTTTAGCGTGTATGATGGGGCATGCCGGCCATAGGGCGCGGGTCCCACCCGATCCCATTCCGAACTCGGAAGTTAAACCGCGCTCCGTTCCCGGTTGTAGTGTGGTCTTCGGCCACGCGAAGCCGGGAAAGCTGGCAGCCCCACCTCTCAGAAAATTAAAAAAGCCCTAATAGGGCTCCAATTTTCTTCCCAGAACTCGCTAGTTTAGCAGGCTGATTTAACCACGTCATAGGGTGATCGTTTGACCATTTGTGATCCTATGGACGCGTCTACTAGATTATCTATGGAAACATCTACGCTTACATCTGCGCCAAACTTTTCAGCCATATCAATCCTACTACGGTTTATGCTTAAAACATGCTAAAGCTTATAACTAAGTAACATATAGTTTTTCGAAAGGCAGATTAGCGAAGGCTAGAGAATGATGATGCTTCAAGGTTTATTGTTTGAGTTACCAGGTGGAGGAGATGTTTTCTCCCAAATCCTAACTATACTTATATACGCCTTCCTATTTATCTCCCTCTTTTATGGGCAAAAAATTCAAATGCATTTAATGTTAAAGGAAATTGAAGGTTCTCTTTACAGGTTGAAGTACATCAGGGATGAAGGGCGCAGAATAGCCATTGAAACTATAAAGGAGGTTGGTAAACCTCAAAAAGACCCCACAACTATGGTTGATCGCTTCCTTGAATACTTCACTATTCAACCAGAGGATATGGACCCGGCAGGAATAGTATGGAAGTTGGAGCATATCCTTGACGTAAGGGATGCTCGCTTCAAAGATGAAGTTAAACTTCTCGCTCCTGAAGCAGATGATGTTCAAATTAATAACCTTGAAAACACTCTTGAAGCAGCTATGGCACTAAACTACATATACAAGGTTATAAGACATTACTACCTCCTAGGCAAAAAGACCCTCAGCCTATATATAATAATGCAGATCCAAATGATTCTACCCCTAGTCATGAGGGAAGCTGAAGCATACGCTAGTGCGTTAAAAGCCTTTGCCTACGGCCAACCTATAGGTGATGGGATAGGTCCACTGGTAGCTGCTAAACTCATGCACGGCTACCCCGTTAGGAAAGTTGCCAAAGACTGCGTCGTAGCTGAAGTTCCCATTGAGGGCAGGATCGCCTATGTGATAAAAGCTGAAGGACCAGGTGGCAACGTGGGCAAGCCGGGGGATGCCGTTAAAGCGGTTATCGAAGAAAATGAAGGAAAAATAGCTAGCATCATCATGATTGACGCAGCCTTAAAACTTGAGGGGGAAGAAGTTGGAGAAGTTTCAGAGGGTGTAGGTGCAGCCATAGGGGGTCCAGGCGTTGATAAATTCAAAATCGAGGAGACCATTCTCAAGTATCGTATACCAATAAACGCCGTAATAATAAAGGAGGATATAGGCGACGCTGTCTCACCAATGCGCAAGGAAATATTTGACTCAGCTGACAAGGCTATTGAGAGAATTAAGCAGGTGATTCTTGAGAAAACTAAAGAGGGGGACAAAATCATTATCGTTGGTGTAGGTAATACGATAGGCATAGGTCAATAGGAGCGTGATAAAATGAGTAGGAAGGAGCAGACCCCAGCTCAAATTTCCACTTTTACAATGATGATGATTTTCATCGTATTGGCAATATCCTTCGCAGCCATAATCTTAGCCATTCAAGCCTATAGTGTTTATGAAAATCAATTTGCTGCGGCTTACTTAACTTTTATAGGCATTTTAGGGATAGCACTATCGTTGTATACGATCATGCAAGTAAGGAGGAGATTAGCTCGCTTAAAAATTGAGACACCTCCAGTAATCACAACAATTGAATGCAAAAAGTGCGGCTTCAAAAGTGTTAGAGAATTCCAGCGAGGTGACTATGTATTTAAGGAAGTTGAGCCCTGTAGGAAATGTAATGAAAACATGATCATAACCGCCATATATAGGGAATTTAAAGAGAAACGAAAAGAAACAACATCCTTTTAGGTTAAAATAACACATCCATCCTCAACTACCAAAACGGTATGTTCAGCTTGAGCAACAGGCTGCTTGCTCACCTCTATAAAGACTGGGTAACCCATAACTGCTTTAGCCTTTAGAAGTTCATGGAATGCTTTATTAAAATGATCCTTTGGAACCACATTTTTTATCCATCGAAGGGCAAATGGGAGGGTTTTAAAATTTTCCTCAATATATCCCAAAAGTTTCCTAGCTTCTAAGCTTCCAACTTTTTTAGGCTTGAGGAGCCTAAAAATAGTAACTTCAGAGCCATCCTCAACCTTCCCAGCAGCTTCAGGAAGCGTTACAAAAGGCTCAATGGCATAGGCCCCACCAAGCTTCAATTTAGCGATGGAAGGATAATAAATATTTGGCAGGGATGTCCCAGCGTGCACTACGTAACGGCCTACCTGATGGCCTGTGAGGTTTGAGATGGGTTTAAATCCCCTAGACTTGATATTCTGCTCGATAACAGAGCCAAGTACTGATGTAGGCAACCCCGGCCTTATGGTTTCAATAGCTGCTTGAAGAGCCTTTTCAGCCGTTCTTACCAACTCTACATATTGGGGATTAAAGCATACCGTTATAGCCGTGTCAACAACATACCCATCAATATGAGCGCCTAAATCAACTTTTACCAGCGCCCCTTCTGGAATAGTTAACGTGTCTCCAGGAGGGGAAGTGTAATGAGCAGCTACCTCATTTATTGAGATATTGCATGGAAAAGCCGGCTTCGCCCCCTTTTCAATAATCAACTGTTCAGCCCGCTCACATATTTCTATAACGGGCATCTTTTCATGGATAATACTCCTAATCTCCTCACGGACCTCTCTGAGAATTCTCCCAGCAAGTTTAAGTTTCTCAAAGGCTTCTTCGTCTATGGGCTCCAACTAGATGCCTCAACCTCAACTTTATGAGAAACATTTTTTCATTTAAAAGCTTGATTGGAGGACTCAAAGTTATGGCTCGTATCACATGGTTGGGTCATGCAGCCTTTCAAATAGAGCTAGTTGACAAAGTAGTTCTTATAGATCCGTGGATCGGAAATCCTAAATCACCATTAAGGCTCATAGACGTTAGTAAAGTTGACATCGTATATGTTACACATGATCATGGGGATCACCTTGGCGAAGCTATTGAAATCTGCAAAACCACAGGGGCAACTTTTGTAGCTACATATGAACTAGGGAACTATGTGGCTAAAAGAGGAGTAAAGAAAGTTATAGGTGCAAACATAGGCGGCAGCATTCAAGTCGGAGATGTTAAGCTTAGACTTGTCCAAGCCTTTCATACAGCCTCTAAAGGTGCACCCACAGGCGTTATAGTGGAAGGGGAGGGAAGAAGCATCTATCATGCAGGGGACACAGGCCTCTTTGGAGACATGCACTTAATTGGAGAACTTTACAAGCCTGATATGGCATTAATACCCATTGGAGGCTATTACACCATGGGCCCCGAAGAGGCAACGGAGGCTGTAAAGCTCATAAGACCTAAAATGGTCATACCGATGCATTATGGAACATTCCCTGTTCTGGTGCAATCTCCGGATGATTTCGTAGAAAAAGTTAGGGAAAGAGCCCCTGGGGTTAAGGTTATAGTTCTTAATCCTGGAGAAAGCTATGAATTTTAAATCTTAGGTCTCAGAACTTTTGACTCAAGCGTTGCAAAGGAGTCGCCGCCTACATGGAAGACTAGCTTAGTTTTTCCAATATCGTATACGTCTCCAGCTAGAGCTCCCCTATTGGCATAAGCCTCTAAAACTTCGCCGACGAATAATGTGTGATCTCCTACTGGAAATTGGCTGTAA
>JAGTRA010000096.1 GCA_018396935.1 Candidatus Bathyarchaeota archaeon | reverse complement strand
TGTTATTGATTTAGGAGATAACTCCATAATTGTATCCATGGATCCAATAACGGGTGCTATCGATAGAATTGGCTGGCTGGCTGTACATGTAAATGCCAATGATATTGCAACTTTTGGTGTAAAGCCAGCTTTCTTCTCATCATGTATCCTGCTTCCTGAAGGTGTTGATGAAAACACTGTGCAGGTTATATGCTCGCAAATGAATGATGCAGCTTTAACCCTCGAAGTTTCCATTATTGGAGGTCATTGTGAAGTTACTCCAGGGCTTAATTCCCCAATATTAATTGGGTGCATGATGGGTTTCACAATGAAGGGTAATTACGTTACCGCAGCTGGCGCTAAACCCGGTGATAAAGTAATATTAACAAAAAGTGCTGGTATAGAAGGTACAGCGATTCTTGCAACAGACCGTTTTAATGAGCTTAAGAGATTAGGCGTTAGCGAGGAGCTACTTAATTCTGCACAAGGTTTTTTCAAAAAAATTAGTGTGGTGGAGGAAGGTGTTACCGCCTTCCAAACCGGCGGGGTGCACGCCATGCATGATCCTACCGAAGGAGGTGTAATAGGCGGTTTACACGAAATGGCTGATGCCTCAAAATTAGGGTTTATTATTTTCGAGGATAAAATCCCAGTGGCTGAGGAAACTAGGCATATATGTGATGTACTAGGGATAAATCCTTTAATGCTAATAAGCTCGGGAGCTATGCTTATAGCAGCAGATAGTTGCCATGCAGAGGAAATAATTAAGAAACTTCGAGAAAGGAGTATTCCATCCTCCATAATAGGCGAATTTGTTGAACCATTTGAGAAAAGGATTATCGTTCGTAGGGATGGGCGCGCTGAGAGAATTCTCCGTCCTAAATGTGACCACTTATGGCTAGCCCTAAGTAAATTAGATGGAAAGCCTAAAATTCACGATTGATTTTGATTAACAGCATCAATAGTGAGTTGATGGATAATGGTTGAAAAAGAGGATCCAGTTAAGCTTCATAAAGAAGGAAATCGTCTATACGAATTGGGCAAATATGCTGAGGCAAGGGAAAACTTCCTAAAAGCTGCAGTGCTCTATGAGAAAGCTCAAAACTTTTTTGACGCAACATACTCCCTCTTCAAAGCGGGCGAGTGCTCATTTATACTTGGAAAATACGAAGAGGCTGCAGAGATATTTATGAAGTCTGCTGAGTTATCCTTCGAAAAAGGCTATGATAGGTTTGGAGTTAGCGCGCTGGAATACGCTAGGGACTGTTACAAGTCTCTAAACAAGTTTGAAAAGGCTGAGGAACTAAATAAGAAGATAAAGGATATCAAGGCTAAACTAGAAGAGATGCTATAAACTCAACGTACATCCATAATTTTATTTTTCCTCTTATGCTAATGTAAGATTAAGTATGCCAACTTACTTTGAAACTCTAGCTGAATTATGTGAAAAATTAGGAACTACAAAGAAACGTAGCTTAATGATTAAACTTGTTGCAGACTTTTTAAAAAGGTTAGAGCCCTTAGAGGTTGAACCTGCTGTTTCCATGATTCTTGGGCGTTCCTTTCCCCGTGGGAGTAGTCTTAAGCTTGATGTAAGCTGGGCTACCATAAGTGAAATCATAAAACGATTAACAAATGCAGATTGGAACTTATTTCTCTCCATCTTTAAGAGGACAGGGGATTTGGGATCTGCTGTTAAGGAGTTCTTAGAAAAAAGTAGGACGTATAGGCAGAAAGTTCTACTTGAGAATCCGCTGACGATAATAGAGGTTAGGCGGAGATTTGAAGCTATAGCCGAAGCTAGTGGTCAGGGCTCAAGAGATAAAAAGGAGCGCCTCCTCGAGGCTTTACTTAGTATAGCTTCCCCACTAGAAGCTAAGTATATAGTAAAGATTCTCATAGGTGAAATGAGAACAGGATTTCATGAAGGCTTAATGGAGCGGGCCGTTTCAGAAGCTTTCCAGATGCCCTTGGCTGATGTTCAGAGAGCGTGTATGGCCCTTGGCGACATAGCTATTGTAGCGTCAAAAGCGAGATTGGACGGCATAGCATCATTGAGCGGCGTAGGCGTTCAAGTTTTTAGACCCATTAAGCCCATGTTAGCTCAGGTTGTAGATAACGTTGCTGAAGCCATAAGGGAGCATGGTGGTAAGACTGCCCTTGAATATAAGCTTGATGGCGCAAGAGTTCAGATCCATAAGAGGGGTGATGAAGTTAAGATCTTTAGTCGTCAACTAACTGAAGTAACTGAGAGTCTTCCAGATATAGTCGAGTATGTTAGAGGCAACATTCATGTTGGAGAAGCCATCTTTGAAGGTGAAGTCATAGCCGTAGACTATAGGGGTCGTCCTATGCCTTTTCAGCATCTCATGCGTAGGTTTAAGCGAATCCATGATGTAAACGTGATGGTTAATGAAATACCTGTAAAACTCTTCCTTTTTGACTTGCTCTACTTGGATGGACGAGACCTTTGTTCCACCCCATATGTACAACGGAGAAGTCTTTTAGCTAAACTTGTTGATGTGGAGAATTTAACTCCTCAAATTATAACTGGTAGCGCTCAAGAGGCTGAAAGTTTTTTGATGTCAGCTATTAACAGCGGTCACGAGGGGTTGGTGGCGAAAAGGCTAGATAGCCCATACATGCCAGGTGTTAGGGGTAAGCACTGGCTTAAGATAAAGCTAACCCTTGAACCACTCGATCTTGTAATAGTGGCTGCTGAGTATGGCTATGGTAAACGTCATAAATGGTTATCTGACTACTACCTGGCAGCTCGAGATGAAGAAACAGGTGATTTTCTAGTTGTTGGGAAGACTTTTAAGGGCTTAACGGATGCTGAAATTGAGGAAATGACTCGTAAGCTTAAGGAGTTAACGATTAAAGAGGAACATAGAAGGGTTATTGTGATTCCTAAGATGGTTGTACAAGTAGCATATAATGAAATTCAAAAAAGTCCAAAATACAAGTCTGGACTCGCTTTAAGATTTGCAAGAATAACAAGCATAAGGGAAGATAAAACCGTTGAGGAAGTGGACACCATTCAAAAAATTAAAGAAATTTATGAAAAACAATTCTTGAAAAAGGGCATATATGATATACGATAGTTGAGAGAAACATATACATGCGAACTATGGGGAAACAATAATGTTTGAGACTCCTATATCCTTTGAGGAATTCTATAACCGCCAAATCCTTTTAAAGGAACTTGGCCGCGAAGGACAGGAGAAACTTTCCCACTCAAAAGTTGCCGTTGTAGGTCTTGGAGGTCTAGGATCCGTTGCATCGCTATACCTTGCGCTTGCCGGCGTCGGCTATCTCCGACTAATCGATCAGGATATTGTAGAACCCAAAAACTTACACAGGCAAATCCTGTATACGCTTAAGGATGTTAAGTATCCAAAAGCAGAGGTTGCCGCTAAGAAGCTAAGCGAATTCAATCCCCTCATCCAAGTGGAAGCCATACCTGAGAACCTAAACGGGGATAATGCTAAAGAACTCCTAAGCGGCGTTGACTGTGTTGTAGATGGCTTAGATAATATGGCTACACGATACATCGTAAATAGAACATGTGTAAAATTTAGGATCCCATATGTATTTGGAGCTGCAATAGGCTTGGAAGGAAACCTTTCTGTCTTCGCACATCCGGAGACTCCCTGCCTAGAATGCGTAATGCCAAACATAAACGATGCTGCATTACCCACTTGCGATATAAGAGGTGTATTAAATACCACGCCGGGAATTATTGGAATAATGGAAGCTTTAGAAGCCATAAAAGTATTAGCTGGCATAGGCGCCCCATTAAAGGGTAAGTTGATGATATGCGACTTTGGCGACATGTATATTACAACAATAGATGTTACCAAAAGCCCTAGCTGCCCAGCATGTCAGCATGAAAAGCCCGAAAGAGGGAATTTTAAGCATAAACTAGTATGGCTATGCGGCAGGAACACGGTTAACATAAATCCTGAAAAGCCAGTAAACCTCAACTTAGATAATCTCCGTCAAAAGATAGAACGCAACTTCAAAATACAGCTAAAGTCCCAAGCAGCCGTGGTTTTCACCTATAAGAATTATGAAGTTACAATCTTCAGAAATGGTCGCATGCTGATAAAGGATATATCCAG
>JAGTRA010000010.1:13897-16178 GCA_018396935.1 Candidatus Bathyarchaeota archaeon | reverse complement strand
CATCTTTTCATGAATTCTGCTCTATATGCCTCTGCAACAGCTTTACTTTTAATAACTACTAAATTTTCGTTATTTTCATTTTCAGCTGAAGCAGACCAGTTGAAGCTTCCAGTTAGCACTATTACGCCATCAACTATCATGACTTTATGATGCATTAAATGCGGATTTGTGTCCACTCGAACCATAACACCAGCTGCTTTTAGCCTATAGTATTCGCTATATTGGCTTATCTGACTCTTCTCAAATACTACTCGAACCTCAACGCCTCTTCTATATGCATCTAAAATCGCATTTCCAATAGAGTCTAAAGTGAAGCTGTATATCATAATGTAGATGGAGTTGTTCGCCCTCTCTATCCAATGAATAACTTGGTTAGCGCATCCGCCTCTAGGTGAAAAGTAAACGCCTAAAACCTCATGGCTTAAATTTTGATCAGTTCTAATCGGAGGTGTTGGTGATAGATTATTGTAGAGGATGTTAGCGGCCAAGCCTACGAGGAATAAGAAAATTATAAGATTTAAAATGGACCTTCTCAAATGATTCACCATAGTAAAGGCGTGATAAATTTGGCTATAAATTTCACTGCGGAAAATCCTTCATCATAAAATTCTAAATGATGCCTTTAAACATTAACGAACATAAACTCTTTAAGGAGAAAACATCATTTTCCCCATAAAATGCGCTTAAAGGCAAGATAATGATTGTAAGGGAAATTTACGCTAAAAGCATTCTTTCCGAATCTAAGGTTTCAGATTACACGGTTAACCCATACATTGGATGTGAACATGGCTGCACATATTGCTACGCCCGCTTCATTAAGCGTTTTACAGGCCATAGTGAGCCATGGGGAGAATTTATAGACGTAAAGATAAACGCTCCAACGCTCCTCCAGCGGGAAATATCTAAGAAGAAGATGGGGGAAGTTTGGATGAGCGGCTTATGTGACCCTTATCAGCCCATAGAGGATAAATATAAACTAACGAGAAGTTGCCTTGAAATTCTTTTAAAGAGGAAGTGGCCTGTTAGTATCCAAACTAAATCAACCTTAATCACTAGAGACATAAGCCTACTACAACAGAGTAGAAACATCGAAGTTATTATAACCATAACTACTGGAGACGAAGAGATAAGACGCATATTCGAGCCTAAAGCACCGCCCATAGAGGATAGAATAAGAACTCTTGAAAAACTACATCAAGCTGGAATAAAAACCTGCGTCATGCAGTTGATTACGTGTTAATTGATAAAATGAACTACCACCATGCTGATTGGGTTTACAAGAAGTATGGGCTGGAATATGCCCTAAAAAATGAATTCTTTAACCAAAAGAAAATAGAGCTTATTAAAGCCCTAAAGGAAAAAGGCATAGAATGCAAATCCATATTCTAAAAATAAGAATCGGAGGAATTAAATAGGGAGACTATTGATTCGGCGGAGCTTATTTGCTTATTTTCCCGTTTTTAACTTACTACTTCAGCTTCTGCAAATCTTCGGCTTATCCTCGTTATCCTGACCTTAACATGGTCTCCTGGCTTTGTGTTGGGTATAAAGGTCACTAGCCCTTGAATTCGAGCTATTCCCTCACCACGCTTGCTTAACTCCTTAACCTCAACCTCGTATTCCTTACCTAGCTCAACAGGCTTCGGTGGGAAGCGTCTTTCGCCGAATCTTTTCCTTCTCTCCATACGTATTTCACCTCGCTAAAATTTAATTTAAAGTAAAATCTCCTACTCGACTTTCAATTTTCCATACTTTCCAACGTTAAGCTGAAGCTCTCCCCTGAAGCTTGTGACGTAGCCATTTTCAATTTTGACGTTATCGTTTACATTTACCTGATCAATTTGGTCATTCCACAGCGTCAGTTTTATTTTTCCAGTCTCGTCAGCGATAACTGCATTGGCCACGGTGTGTGTCGTCCCCTGATATCTGGATACCACTTCCCGTGGTTCTGACTTATCGACAATTTTTCCCTCAACATTTACGTGTTTCATTCCATTACGTAGCTCTTTTATCTTCATTCACCATCCTCCTTTTCAGACTCTATTCTCTCCGCGATGGCATAATTGCCATTAACTGTTAGAATACGCACCTTAACGCGCTCGCCAACCCTAGCCTTGGGGACAAAAATCATGTATCCGCTTATACGCGCTATTCCATCTCCTCTACTTCCAATGTCATCAATGACGACTTCAAGTTCATCATTAACTTTTACAGGAGTTCTCTGGAAGAAGCTGCCTGGATCAAAGAATCTCTGACTTGAAAACCTTGGCTTTCGCTCTAT
>JAGTRA010000010.1:7138-13887 GCA_018396935.1 Candidatus Bathyarchaeota archaeon | reverse complement strand
ACGTGGCATACTTATCTTTTCGTCCTTATCGCGGAGTTAACCTCAACCAAAAACCGGATGCCACGCATCCAGTTTTGGAAGAGGACGCTACAACATGTAGCATGCACTCATATAAACCTTGCTAATTCACATAAAGATGTTTTAAATGAGGAAGCCTTCAATAGTTATAGTAGCGAAGTATGCTACTACAGCTATTAAGAAGCTTTTGCTCCATGAAAACTCCGTCATAGAGCGTATGGCGATAGCGCATAATGCGACAGACCAAACAGTGAAGACTGCTTGAGCATAGGATAAGAGCTGGTTTACAAACCATACTTCCTCCATCAGCTTTGCATAAGCGGCTTTAACTTCGCCATTAACGCCTCCAATGATTTCGAAGGAGTACTTAATATTTGGGGTAATTGGGAAAGCGGCTAAGTTGGCTAAAGCTTGTAGAAACATGGTTATGAGAGTGAAACCTATGAGGACCATCGTAATCCGCCAAGAGATATTAGCCTTAAAAGCTTTACACATTACATAGATTATTCCAGTTAATAGAATCCATCGAATTGAAAATTGCATAAAAGTGTAGGCGAAGCTATTAGTCACATACCCAGTTGCTTCATCTACGGCTTGCTTAAATACGCCTCCAAAAAAGAGGCCATCTAAAAGAATCCTTAAATCAGACTTATTCTGCCATGTTAATTCAATTCTTAATCCATTAATCCTCGTCCAATCTGCATCACCTACTTGAATCCAATCTCCATCCGCTAAAGCTATCGTTAAATTATTCCAAGCATTTAGAGCAAGCTTCGCCTCGCCTATGAGATTGCGGCAAAAGTAGCTCGTAGGCGAGGAGTATAGATATAGCCATAAACCATTTGGCGGAAAATCTGGCTGGGTTAACTTAATTCTAAAGTATAGCTTGCTATATCCACCGCTATTAGAGCAGTTTATAGGGCCTATATTGATTAATTGGGCAGACATCTCTGCGCTATTTACAGCTGAAAACTCTATACTATTCGTCCCATAATTCATGCCACTTATATAGTCCATGTTATTAGCTTTGACAACGCAGCCTTCAGAAGTATGCCATAAAGCAGGATCCTCAGTCCATTCATCAATTCTAGCTTGAGATGGATCTTCAAATCGATTTTTAGGCATAGTTTGCTCATAATAAGTTTTTGTTAGATAGGCGTAAGTTGAAACTGCACCAGTGAAGCAAAAAAGGATCAATATCAGCATAGGACCAATATAGCGAGGGTTCTGAATTATCTCCCTAAAGGCTTTATGTGGTGCATAAATTGTTTTTAAAATTTCCTTGAGAGACAATACAACCCCAGCACGAACTCAGCATCTTATCGTATCATAACCCAATCTTTAAGCGTCTGTACGTATAATAGTCCACGTATTTAATGTGGGGGTTTTCAGCTTGATACCTAACAGTCATTTTTTGACGATCTCTCTTCTCAAGTATCTGGCTTGTGGTCATGAAGCAGTAGGCGTCACTTCCAGCTCCAGATCCATAACTTACCAACAGGATACGCTCATAGGGTTTAGCTATGTCCAACACGGCTGCAAGCCCCAAGGGTGATGAGCCTGAGTATGTATTTCCAAACCTTCCAAATTGAAGGCCAGGTAGATACTGCTCCTCTTTAAAGCCTAATTCCCTCGCAATTTTCACCGGGAATGGTATATTAGGCTGATGGGGTACAAAATAGTTAATGTCGCTGACTTTAAGGTTCATTTTTTCCATAAGCTTCTTAGCAGCTTTACGAATATGCTTAAAGTAGGCTGGATCGCCAGTAAATCTGCCTCCATGCATAGGGTAGGGTTCACCATCCCTACGCCAAAAATCTGGCGTATCAGAGGTGCATGAAAACCAGCCTTCAACCTCAGCGATAACATCAGTTTTACCGAATATGTATGCACAACCCCCGAAGCCTACAAAGAAGTCGAGCTCCCCTCCTGGGCAATCCCTTGGAGCTGCTTGTGAATTATCTGCGCCTATCACCATAGCGTATTGTATCCCCATCTTAGGGTAGTTAACAAGGGCTACAGCATCCTTAAACATGCTGGTAGCTGCTTTACAGGCGAACTCCGTGTCAATGGCGTCTACACCTTGAACTCCTTCATCTTCCTCACCGAGCATTAAAACCTGCGCAACCTTCGAGGCTATGGGCTTAACAGCATAAGGGTTGGATTCAGATCCAACATATACCTTTCCTATAAGTGAGTGATCAACTCCCGAATGAATTAAAGCAAGCTTACCTGCTTCAACAGCGGCCGTTATAGCATCCTCGTCTATGAATGGCACAGCCCTCTCGAGACCGTCCTCCTTTATCCTAAATCTAGAAGTATAAAAGCCATATCCCACTATGCCTGGGGTTTCATACTCCTTCTTTGGCTTTAATATAACATATTCCTGATGGGGGTAGTATTCATCAGCAAATGTAAACGCTAGAGATATCGTAGGTATTATGTCACTTTTACCAACTGAGTAGCGACGCCTAAACCTTGGAACAACCTCTTTTCCCTCTAAAGCTGAATAGTCAATTTCCTCATCCTCTATAAGCATGTCAGTAATTCTTCCAGGAACCCTAACCCTACCATCATGGAAAGATACTATCCCATAAACATAGCTTCCAAACTTCCTAAATTTATTAGTAGGCTCATTAACCAATGTGCATAATTCAAGTTTCCCCTTTTCAAAAAAGAAGTCAATATCAGCCATTTTTCCAAAGCTTTTCCTACCACAGTTCCCACAATAGTCCCTAAGGTCAAAGTACTCCTTACCGCATATTAAGCAGCGCCGACCCCTAAGCCTATCACCTAAATACGATATCCTCCTCTCAATTGGTTCACTACTCATGGGCTTTCCCTCCCAAATATGTGAACATGAGCCTTAGTTCCAAAACCCTCCAGTTCAAGGACACAGCCATACTTTATCTCCTCATCACTTTTAGCTTGTCTTTCGCCAGCTTCCATTCAAGTTTACAAAAAGCTTACGCCCATTAATTTCATAGTAGCCCTTATAGTTTAGGCAACTATCATAAATAGCCTTCCACGCAGTCCCATGCTCGCAAAAGCCCATATCCTCTAGGGCTATCATCTCCAAGAGGGTTGACTGATCATAAACTTCAAGAAGTTGAATGTCCATTGGGCTTAAACCAGCGATTTCCATAGCCCTCTTAGCTGCAAGCCTTACAGATATGAAACCTGTTAATTCGCTTCTCGCTGGATAACTTAAATAATCAGTTGCTGAAGCTGAGCTAAGCACGTATATTGGCTTATCAGTCAACTTTTTGCCAACTTCCTCGCTTGCAAGAATCACAGCTGTGGCCCCATCAGATATTGGAGCAAAGTCGTACATTCCCAAAAGCCTTTTAGCACTTTTCCTAGCCTCTAAAACCTGTTCAACGGTAATTTTCCTACGAAATTGAGCATATTCATTCTTCAGTGCGTGCAAGTGATTCTTGACAGATATTTGAGCTAAAGCCAAGTTCAATTTTTCAAAATCGTCACCCTCTATCCTATACTTCTTTACATATGCCCTAAGCATAAGCTCGTGATTAGCTTCAGGAGTGCCTCCCGCATAATAGCTCCACGGATCTCCAAGAGCCATAAGGTCATCTCGAATCTTCGCAAGGCGATCAGTCATTTTTTCCATGCCGCCTATTAAGACTAGATCGTATTTGCCAGATTGTATTGCATTACAAGCATTTGAGAATGCAGAGCTAAAAGACCGGGTAAAATCCATGGGAACATGAAGCTCTGTAAGCTCTGAAAGGAAGCCCTCCTCAAGTCCTAACTTATTTGTTAACAGAAGGAAGTAGTCGGATATGAAGCAAGCCTCAAGGTCTTTACGCTCAATGCATGCTTCTTCTGAAGCCCTAAGCCATGCTTCCTCCATAAGCCACTCAGGCTGCTTGTCGTAATGTTCACCAAAGCAAGTACGCCCAGCGGCAACTATCACAGGACGATTAGATGCCAAATAATGCACCCTCATCGGAAACAAATATACAAATTTAAAGTTTTAAGCCTTTGCTTAAACATAGCAGGCATTTAAGGGTTAGATTTATGAAGCAGTTTTTCAAGGTTGCGTCTGACAGCAATAATGAAACTTTCAGTGTCAACGGTTCTGTTTATGGGAGGCTCAGCCACTTTCGCTAGGTCAGCGGTCATAACTTTATCATCTTCTATGGTTACTCGAACAGCCTTCTCGAGCTTAAATGCGAAATCAACGAGTTCGATAGTACCATCCAGCTCTCCTCTTCTTTTAAGGGCTAAAGCCCAGGCGAAGATTATGGCTGTGGGATTTGTAGATGTTTTCTCACCTTTAAGGTAACGGTAGTAATGCCGCTGAATAGTGCCATGGGCAGCTTCAGAGAGGAAATAGCCATCAGGTGAGAAAAGCGTTGAGGTCATTAAGGCGAGGGTTCCCGCGTAGGCTGAAGCAATAAAGTCTGATAATACGTCGCCATCATAGTTTTTACAGGCCCAAACGAAGCCCCCCTCAGATCTTACAACTCGAGCTAGGGCATCATCTATTAGAAAGTAGTGATAATTAAGACCTGCAGCTTCATATTTGTCTCTAAATTCCGACTCATAGACGTTATTGAATATTTCCTTAAACCTTGCATCATAAACCTTTGATATAGTGTCTTTGGCAGCAAACCATAGGTCAAGTTTATTCTCTAGAGCGTATCGAAAAGAAGCCCGTGCAAAGCTTTCGATAGACTTGTCTATGTTATATATGCCCTGAATTACGCCTGGCCCATCAATTTTGGGAAATTTAGCACATAAGGTTCTTCCATCTCCCTGCTTCACAATTATTTCAGCCTCTACAGGACCTTGAAAGCGTAAGCCAACACCATCATAAATGTCTCCGAAAGCATGTCTCGCAACAACTATGGGTTTCCTCCAAAACCTTACTGCAGGCTGAATGTTACGCATCATTATTGGAGCGCGAAATATTGTGCCATCAAGTATCTTTCGAATAGTAGCATTAGGACTTACCCATTCCTTCTTCAAATTGTATTCCCTAACTCTTTCAGCATTAGGCGTTATTGTGGCGCATTTAACGCCCACCCTCCATTTTTTAATAGCTTCAGCAGCCTGCACCGTTACTTGGTCATTGGTTTCATCTCGCTTCTTTACATGCAGGTCATAGTACTCCGTTTTTAGGTCAACATACGGGAGGATGAGCATATCCTTAACCCAATGCCAAAGAACCCTAGCCATTTCATCTCCATCAATTTCAACTATTGGGTTCACCATCTCTATCCTGCTAGCCACTTTACTACACCTCAATTCCCGCCTAATTTGATCAAAGGCTTAGATTAATGTTCCCTCTTTATGCTGAGAAAGGAATTAACAGCGAAAATTATAACCTTATATGTTAAGGATATGTTGAGGTGACGGAGGATTGGAGAAAAAGTATCGCCTCATTATATCAGTTAAGGAGATACGGGGTAAATGCCCCGTTTTTAGGGTCGGCGACAAAATAGTTATAGAATCCCCTAAAGTTATTGTGGAGAACACGGATAACATATGTATTCACATGATGGGTTGCATCCTATCCATGATAGTTCCCTTAAGCAGGGGTGAAAGCTTCCTAAGCCTAGGCTTAGCTAAAGAGGAAGCTGATAGAGGGTACTTTCAATGCCTCGATCCTGGAGAGCCATACACTAACGGTGGAACCGTGCTCTTTGAAATAAAAAGGGAAGAAATCATAAAGCTTTAAAAAACTAGGAAAACTAAAATCAGAAATATGGTCTGGTTCATAGGTAGCTTAATATCTCCTCTAGCAACTAATGCTTTAGGACTATATGGCATCAAATTCCTAACCAATCTAATTTTTGGAATAGCGTGGTTTCTCATTGAATTATTTATGTTAACCATCGTGCTTTATGTTGCAGGACGTACTGTCGTAGGTGAGCGGAAAGCACGTCTCTCAGATGCGCTAATTATTGCATTACTTGGAACAATTCTCTCAGCTATTCTTATAGCCTTCATACCATATGGACTTATTGCCTTAATCTTAAGCACCTTTGTTTGGCTTTTACTCATAAAAAGGTTATATGAAACTGGATGGTTAGGAGCTATAGCCGTCGGCATATTAGCGCTATTAATTTTTATAGCAATTTTACTGCTTCTAGCCCTAATTATAGGCACTCTTCACATAATCATTAATTGGCTATTGCCTAAAACAATAAGCGGAGGCATCATTTGAGAAAACCAGACAATAATCTACGCTGCCAGCAGGTCAAAAGCGCTATCCACACCATAAACAGATTCATGAATGTAATGACTCAACGAAGCTTCTGCTCTAATTCATTTATTAACTTACTAAGGTTTGGGCTTAGCTTCACCGGATACTTCGCTGGGTTTTTTAGTCGCTTATATTTTTCATGCAGCCTTGAAAGATTGTCGAGAGCTCTTTCCCTAATCTTTTCTAGTGACGGAAAATTGTAGATTATTTTGCCACGATCAACAACCTTAACTAGAAGTGGTTCACCATCGATCTCTTCATCTTCAAGAGCAATAATATCTTTAACGAAGTATCCATTAGCGTCTTTCACCCTGAAAACTTGCTTTCGACCAGGTAGAGTAGCTTTACCCTCACTTAGCTTCATAATGGGCTTAAATTTACCATCAGAGGTCATTCTTTCACATAGCTTGTAAATAATGTCCACATATGGCCTGTCAGCCGACGTCCCCAACTTTGTTCCAACTCCGAAAACATCTATTTCAGCGCCTTTCTCCAG
>JAGTRA010000010.1:0-7085 GCA_018396935.1 Candidatus Bathyarchaeota archaeon | reverse complement strand
TGAGAGCCACCAAGTCTCCACTATCTATTCTAACCCCACGAAGCTTAAAGCCCCTAGCCTCAAGCTCCTTAGCTACTAATATGGCGTTTTTAGCACCCTTAATAACGTCAAAGGTATCTATCAACAGCGTGCTCCTATCTGGGAAAGTATGGGAGAACGCCCTAAAGGCTTCTAGCTCATCACTAAAGAACATTATGAAGGAGTGCGCCATAGTTCCAAAGATTGGAATGCCATAAAGCATTCCAGCTAAGACATTAGATGTCCCTATACATCCTGCGATGTAACTAGCTCTAGCCGCCTTAATTCCTGCATCAACGCCATGCTCTCGCCTTAAACCGAACTCAATTACAGGCCGCCCCTTAGCCGCCGTAACCACTCTAGCAGCTTTGCTAGCAATAGTCGTCTGAAAATTTATCGTGTTGAGGAGGAAGGTTTCAAGTAATTGTGCTTCTATTATAGGCGCAGTTACTCTTATAAGAGGTTCATTAGGAAATACAACAGTCCCCTCAGGAATGGCCCAAACATCGCCTGTAAAGCGAAAATTTCTTAGATAATCTAGGAAATCGTCCTTGAACCCATACTTTTTTAGGAATTCAATATGCTCCTCCCTAAAATGCATCTTCTCAATAAATAGGAGGGCTTGTTCAAGACCTGCAAAGAGTAAATATGACCTGTTTGGGGGCAGCTTTCTTATAAATAAGTCGAAAGATGCTGGTTCAAATCGTTTGTGCTCATAGTAGCTAGCACACATAGTAAGCTCATAGAGGTCTAGGAGCATGCTTACGTTTTCTTCAGTTACGAAGTCTAAGCTTCTTTTCATAAACGATACCCTAACACAATCAAGTATTAAAGAATTACACTGCTAGTGTTATTTACGGGAATGGACAAGTCTTCGTGGGACATCCCCCTGCATACTCAGATTCCGCTGAAACAAACTTTTTCTCCGCAGCTTTAACCTCTCCAATGTATAGAACTTGCTCAGGCTTACATCCATAACGAAATACCGTAACACCCTTACACTTAAGCCTCCAAGCAAGTTCAAAGACTTTACGGACATCTTCAACAGTAGCGTTATGAGGCATATTAACCGTCTTTGAAACAGCGTTATCAGTGTACTTCTGGAAAGCTGCCTGCATCCGTACATGCCATTCAGGACTTATATCTAGGGCTGTCACGAATACACGGCGAACATCCTCAGGGATACGATCCAAACCTTTAACAGATCCAGTTCCAGCTATTTCCTCAAGTAAGTTAGCGTCATAGAAACCTCTTTCCTTTGCTATTTTCTCAAATAAGGGGTTGATTTCGAAGAGCCTAGTTCCATCTAAAACCTTCCTTATGAAGGAAACAGCGAATATTGGTTCAATTCCTGATGAGCAGCCGGCGATTATGCTTATGCTTCCAGTAGGAGCTATTGTTGTAACCGTAGCATTTCTCATGGCTTTATATCGATCTTTCCAAATGCTCTTTTCAAAGTTTGGGAATGAGCCCCTCCTCTCAGCAAGCTCTTCAGACATCTTATGGGCTTCTTCATCAATAAACTTCATTATTTTCTCGGCAAGCTCTATAGCCTGCTGGGAATCATAGGGTATTCCAAGCTTTATTAGCATGTCTGCGAAGCCCATAACGCCTAAGCCTATCTTCCTATTGGCTTTAGTCATTTCCTCAATTTCTTTTAGCGGGAAGCGATTTGCATCAATAACGTTATCAAGAAAGTGTACAGCATTCCTAACAGTTTCACGGAGTTTATCCCAGAGGATTTCTTTGCCTTCAACCATTCGTGACAAATTGATAGACCCTAAGTTACATGATTCATAGGGTAGAAGGGGTTGCTCACCACAGGGGTTAGTAGCTTCTATAACGCCTACTTCAGGAGTTGGATTATGCCTATTTATCTCATCAATGAATACAACTCCGGGATCTCCACTAGCCCATGCTGATTTAGCTATAAGCTCCCAAATCTCCCTTGCTTTAACCTTTCTGGTTTTTTGACCATTCCTCGGGTTTATAAGCCAGTATTCACCATCCTCCTCAAGGGCTTTCATGAATTCATCGGTTACAGCTACGGATATATTGAAGTTTGAGAGGAAACCTGGCTGTAGCTTTGAGGTTATAAACTCCTCTATATCTGGATGGTCTACGCGGAGGATGCCCATCATGGCCCCCCTCCTCCTCCCACCAGCTTTTATGACTTCGGTGGCTACATCGAAAATTCGCATGAAGCTTACAGGTCCAGAAGCCACGCCCATTGTAGACATGACAACGTCTCCCTTCGGCCTGAGCTTAGAGAAGTTAAAGCCTACGCCACCGCCACTCTTCTCGATAATAGCCATATTTTTAAGAGCGGTAAATATGCTCTCTAACGAGTCCTCAATGGGTAATACGAAACAGGCTGAAAGCTGCCCAAGTCTAGTTCCAGCATTGAATAATGTTGGGGAGTTCGGCAGAAACTCCAGCCTCGCCATCATCCTATAGAAGACCAACTCACTTTCCTTAGGGTCCTCGCCATAATTTCTGTCAACACGAGCTATGGCTCTAGCCACTCTCCAAAACATTTCCTCGGGAGTTTCAATTATTCGATCACGCTCATCCCTCAAAAGATAACGTCTCTTGAGAACCTCAAGGGCATTAACTGTTAATTTTGGCTCCTCTATCCCCAGCTTCTCCTTAAGTCTCCTTAACTCTTCCTTTCGCTCCCTATAGCTTTGATATTCATCCGCTACCTTCTCGTAGCCACTACTCCTTAAAACCTCAACGATAATGTCTTGAACATCCTCAACAGAAGGCGGTTTATCTATAAACCGCTCCTCTAATAGGCTTACAACTACATTCGTAAGCTTTTCAGCTACTTCTCCATCACCAAGCTCAACAGCTATAAAAGCCCTATGAATAGCATTTCTTATCAAATCAGGATTAAACTCAACAAGCCGCCCATCTCTCTTCCTAATCTTAGTAATAACCATACCTATTCAACTCAAGGTGAAATAAAATGTAATATAAAGTTTTAAACGTTGACCAAATTAACATCATTTCCTTGAAAGCTTTATATAACTGCTCTATGTATTCTAAAGCCTGAGAGAAATGGCGAATATCTGCAAAATTTGCGGGCTTCCTCTAGACTTATGCGTGTGCCGTGAGATAAGCAAAGAGCAACAAAGAATTCGCATAAGATTTGAAACAAGAAAGTTTGGAAGACCAACGACGATCGTTGAAGGGCTAGACGATAAAGACGTCGACCTCTGGGAGCTAGCACAAAAGTTAAAGAGTTACTGTGCCTGTGGAGGCACGGCTAAAAATGGCCAAATAATCCTTCAAGGAGACCACCGTGAGAAAGTTCGACACTACCTAATAAAGCTCGGGTATCCAGAGGAAAATCTGGAAGTTCAATAGAGGAAAAGTTCAATGAAAATCCTTCAAAACATCGTTGAGCTATTCAAGTCTATGAAGCATAGAAGCCCATCTAAAATATATTGCCCTAAATGTGGAAGCCCTGAAATCCACTTATCAAGTAGCTTAGATTATTGGCTTACGCCGAAAAAGTATGTATGTGATAAATGCGGATATTCTGGACCGTTAATTATGGAGATTGAAGAAGACGGCAGCTAATCAGGAAGTTCTAAGTTTAACTGTTTCTTTAAGGTTTTATATCGGTTTCTAACAGTTACCTCCGTTACTCCAGCAGCCTCAGCAATATCCTTCTGGGTTTTCTTCTCATTATTCATTAGACATGCTATGTAAAGGGCTGCCGCTGCTAAACCCATAGGATCCTTTCCAGCAGCAGCTTTACGCTTCTTAGCCTCTCTGAGGATTTGTATAGCAAGACCTTGAGTTTTTCCTGAAATCCCTATTTTCTCAGCAATTTTTGACACATAAGTCAACGGGTCAGCCACTGGCATCTGTACATCTAGCTCCCGAAGCAATAGCCTATAACAACGAGCTACATCTTTCCTATCAACAAGACTTGCTTCAGCGATTTCTCTTAGAGTTCTCGGAGTTCCACTTTCACGGCAAGCGGCATATAGAGCTGCTGCCGCTATAGCGGCAATAGACCTACCCCTAACTAAGCCCTTCTCCAAAGCCTTCCTATAGATTACCGCAGCCTTCTCCTTCACAGAAGGCGGTATATACACTTTATCGGATAGGCGGTCAAGCTCAGCCATCGCTTGAGCTAGGTTCCGATCTATGGATGAATGTACTCTAGAACGGATCTGCCACTTTCTAAGGCGCCACATCTGAAGGCGCGTGGCTATTGGCAGCTTACGTCCAAAAGCGTCTCGGTCAACTTGGCTTATAGCCGTAGATAGCCCCTTATCATGAACAGAATAAGACGTGGGTACGCCAACACGGCTTCTTGAGGCTTTCTCCTCTTGAGTGAAGGCTCGCCACTCAGGGCCCTTATCTATCATTTGCTCATGAAGGACAAGTCCGCATTCCCCGCAAATAGTTTCCCCAGTATCATAGTCATGAATGAGGTTTACACTACCACACTCTGGGCATTTATCCGTAATTTGCCTGGTTGTGCTTTCCTTTACGCTCAATTTACACCACACTTCAACTTATTGCTAGAACCTTCACCTGTACGGTTCCCATTTAATGGGGAGAAAGTCGCCATCCGGTTCAGCGCTATCCCATGCAGTGTCTTAATATATAAATTTTACGGTTTGAAGCTAAGCAAAAAGCGCAACAACTTCCAAAAAATAAAACTGAAAAACAGCATATTAAACAGCACCACAGAATAGAAAAGGAAGGAAGAAAACATATTTTCCCAACCCCATTAAAAGGGAAACCTTTAATCAGAAGCCGTTAATTAAAAATGTAATACTAATATTTGGGAGCCCGGTGGTGTAGCGGACAAGCATAGCGGGCTTTGGACCCGCTGACGGGAGTTCGAATCTCCCCCGGGCTACCACTAATAAATAGAATAGGAAAGGTTTTGGAAAATTGCTTTTAACCTGTTAAATCCTCTACCTCTTTCCTCCCCTTCTCCAGCTCCTCTACCTGTTCCTTGTCCAACTTCAGTAGTAAAGCTTGGAATTCACCTACATGGGTTTTTTCTTCCCGAGCAACTTCCAAAAGAACCTTCTTTAAAGCTTCATTTTGAGTGGTTGCGGCCAGTTGCTCATAGAGGTTAATAGCATCTAGCTCCGCAATAATAGCATCTCTTAGAATCTGTTTATCAAGATTTAAGCCAGCAATTTTATCCAATTTTATAGGTATTCCAGATAGCATTTTAATCCCAGCCTATTGATTTGATTAGTTTAAAAATCTTAGGAAATAATTAAAGCTAATTCTGCATTCCCCAAATACAACCAACTGAGATCAACTATGACTCAAGCTTGGTGTGCATTTACTTGTTTTTATCATGACCTTCGAAAAATACAACATAAATATTACACAATTAAGCCATATCAAGCAAGGAAGTCGCCACGTATGTAGCTTATTGCCTCAATGACTAAATTTGCAACTTGCTATTTGCCACGATTAAACGCTAACTGGAGATCTTTAAATAGATAAGCTTTTATTAATGCTTTAAACTTAGTTTGGGCAAAACAGCTTAAGAGGCAAGTTTATGGGCTTGCAGAAAGGTGACTTCATACTCCTCAACTACGTAGCGAGGGTAAAAGAAACGGGTGAAGTATTTGACACCACTATAGAGGAAGTAGCAAAGAGGGAGCGCCTCTACAGGGAAGGGGAAGTTTACGAGCCCAAACTAGTCGTTATAGGCGAGGGGTGGGTGCTAAAGGCCCTAGACGAAAGCCTAATAGGGATGGAAGTTGGGGAAACTAAAACTGTTGAAATACCACCGGAAAAAGCCTTTGGGCCCAGAGACCCGGAGAAAGTTAAACGTGTCCCCCTAAAACATTTTACAGCCCGCGGCATAAATCCAACAATTGGAATGCAACTTGAATATGATGGAAAAATTGCAACCGTAAGGGCGATAGGCGCTGGCCGCGTTCTATTAGATTTTAATCCACCATTAGCAGGTAAAACCTTAGTTTATGAAGCTACCGTAGCGAAAAAGCTTGAAACACCAGAGGATAAAATAAAGGCGTTAATACATAGGAGGATACCGCCTGTTGAGGCGGACAAATTCAAGCTAGCCATTGAAGGAGAATTAGTTACAATAGAAATGCCTGAAGACGCCTATTACATAGAGGGGATACAAGTTGCTAAGAGAGGCATAGCCCTAGATATACAGAGGTTCTTCCCAGAAGTAACAACTGTCAAGTTCATTGAGACATTTAAAGCTGAAAAGGCTGTAGGAAGCAAATCCTAAATTACACCAGTAATTTTCGCAATCCTTAAACATTCTTCAAAACTCAAATTCAACTTGTTTAGAATTGTATACCGCTCAGGCCTTATCGAAGAAGCCATAAATAAGGCTCGTCCAATTTCTTCAGCTGTAACGCCTAACTCGTTTGCCGTTGTAGGCGCCCCTAAAATTTTCAAAGTATCTCGAATATACATCCAGTCAGCGCCATGTAAATACGCCATCATGATTGTCCCAACAGCGCATCGTTCACCATGCATTGAGCAATTAGGTTTTATTACGTCGAGGGCGTGGCTGAAAAGGTGTTCGGAGCCACTGCATGGTCGGCTGCTTCCAGCGATACTCATAGCTACGCCACAGCTTATAAGCGCCTCTAAGAGAACCCTAAGGCCTTCCTCGCTTTTTGACCTTATTACTTCAGCATTTTCCATAACGAGTTTAGCACTCATCAAAGCTAAGCTTGCAGCGTAATCGCCATAATATTCGCCAAGCTCTTCATGAGCTAGTTTCCAATCGCTTACCGCTGTTATCTTAGCAATGACGTCCCCGCAACCGCTAGCTACAAGCCTATATGGCGCCTTTCTAATTAAGTTTGTATCCGCGATTATAGCTATTGGTGTTTGAGCTTTAATGGAGAAAGGCTTCTGGAGACCCTTAACAGATGAAAGAGGACTTGCTATGCCGTCATGGGAAGCTGTTGTCGGCACGCTTATAACAGGGACCTTCATGTTAGCGGATGCTAATTTCGCGACGTCTATTTTAGTTCCACCTCCAACTCCGAAAACCACATCAGGATTTAGCGCTTTTATTCTCT
>JAGTRA010000001.1:21140-26263 GCA_018396935.1 Candidatus Bathyarchaeota archaeon | reverse complement strand
GGAGTTATCTGTACCCCAATGTTATATCCGCTTTTAAGCTTTATAACGATGTGTTTATCATCGCCATATTCATAACGTGGAATTAGTATACCTTCATAAACCTGGCCAGATTTTGTAATACGTAATAAATCGCCTACTTTAATTCCTGCCTTCTTTAGTATCTCGAGGGCTAAACCTCTATAACCCGTAAGTTCAGCATCACTCATTTCAGAGAATTCTCCTTGACGCCGCAATAACCCTATATTTAAATGCTTAATTAATACTGTTTCGCTTCTTTCGTTAGTATTTCTTAATTTGTTAAAATCTTTGACATATATGGGCCGTCATACTTATATCCAAATCGCTTGTAGTATTCTTTTGTTCCTAAGGCGCTGATAACCAATATTTTCTTTAACCCATATTCATGCCTTATCACATTTTCAGCTTCTTCCAGAAGGATTCCGCCATAACCTTTATGTTGCCATGCATTAGCTAAATGTTTCCCTACTGGCACTAGGGGGCCATAGACGTGAAGCTCCCGGATTATACCGCTAGGCTGGGTTTTTATTTCAGGCCTATGGGCTTTTTCAGATGGAATACGTAAGCGCAGATAGCCTATCAATACATCATTGTCAGAATCCTCGACAGATATGAAAATTTCCTCTCCTCCAGAGGCTTCATAATATGTTTTCGAGATTTGTATTTTATCTGGATCAGGCTTTACTCCATCAACTAATAGCCTATGTCCTACTTCGCGGCACCTTATACATCGACATCTAATACCCTGCTTTTTGAGCAATTCTTGGACATATTGGCGGAGATTACTCTTTTTTACACCAGCTACTATTAATGACGCTGGTATATCCCTTTGTATACGCATTATGCGGATCCATGGCGGAATAATCTTCTTAATCTCTACTATTAAGTGGGCTGCTTCATCAGTTGTGTATGGCTTATACTCGCCACGAATATACCACTCGTAGGCTTTTGTGCCTTCTAAAACGAGGCATGGGTAGATTTTTATCATATCCGGCTTGTAAGCTGGATTTGTGAATATCTCTCTAAAAGCTTTCATGTCCTTTTCGAAATTAGAGCCGGGCATTCCAGGCATCATGTGATAAACAACTTTAAGCCCTGCATCCTTCAATATCTGTGTAGCCTCAATAACATCAGCTGCTGTGTGAGTTCTGCCCACCAGCTTATAAATGTCATCATTAGGGTTTTGAACACCTAATTCAACGCGGGTTACCCCCATTTCCAACATTTGGTCAACATGAGGTATTTTAGCCCAGTCAGGGCGGGTTTCGACAGTTATGCCTACATTGCGTATTTTACTGACTTCAGCCTTTTTCTTCGCATCTTCGAGGCTAGTAGTATCCTCGCCTATTATGGCATCTAAGCATCGTTTGACAAACCATCGTTGATAGTCAAGCGGAGTAGCTGGAAACGTTCCGCCCATAATAATAAGCTCAACTTTATCTACATTATGGCCTATAGCTTTCAACTGTTCTATGCGGCCCATAACCTGTTTATGTGGATCAAATGCGTGTTGCAAGCCGCGCATGGCAGCTGGTTCATGACCTGTATAGCTTTGAGGTACTCCATAGCGGGGCCCCCCAGGGCAATAGGCGCAAGGTTCAGGCTGGGGACATGGGTAAGGATGCGTCATAACAGCAATAACTGTTACGCCGGATATCGTTCGTGTGGCTTTACGGCGGAGAATTGGTAGAAGTTTTTCGTGTTCTTCAGGCTTTAAGGCGGATATCAGCTGGGAGTTAGATGGAATCTTCTCAAGCCCATACTTAGCGGCAATTCGCATCTTAATATTAGCCACGTGGTCGGGACTAGGCGAAGGTAGCTTCTTCAGAGTCTCAATTATCTCTCTAAGAACTACCTCAACCATCACTGCTTGCATCCTACTACTTAAAAATTAGAGTAAAACCAAATGAAAAATTAAGAGTTAGGGATGTTATCCTCCCTCTAAACCCAGTTCTGCCCAGGCTTCCGCTGTAAAACAACCCGCTTTTCATAGTTACGTCTATTCCTAAACTTTGGAACAGGGCTCTTTTTTGGCAGAGGTTGGATTTTAGGAGTTTGTGACCTAACCTTTCCAGCTTTAGAGAGCGAACCATGTGTCGGCAATTAATCACACCCGAAAACTTAACTAAAAGAGTAACTCTTAAACCTTTCCCAAGCATTATTCAAAAAATGGCGAAGAGAGCAGGGGTAGCCAAGTCTGGTCAAAGGCGCAGGCTTCAGGAGCCTGTCCCGTAGGGGTTCGTGGGTTCAAATCCCACCCCCTGCACCACAATCGAACATACTTCACTAAGGTTAGTATAATTTGGGTTATGGCTGTTGAGCGGGGTAACAGGGAAAGTACTGTTCAAAGAAAGCTGAAGTATCTTCGTGGTTTAAGTGGTAGTCCAGAACAGATGTTCGTTCAGGTGCTGTCTAAGCCCTAAAGCGACAAAAGTAAAGAGTGTGCTTTGGAAGCTGTTAGGAGTATGCTAAGTTTTAGGGTTGAAGATTTAGAAACCAAAAATTTAGACCACATTAACAACATGGAAGTTTATGCACTAACGCCTTCAATGATCAATTAGCTGATTTATAGAATTGGAAACTTTCAGTTTAGGATTGCAGTGATGATCAGTTTAAGATGGGTGCATCAGTTTCTGGGGTTTGGCGTTTTAGAAAGACGTTAACCTCCAGAACAGAACAATAACCATTACTGGAGTTAAGAGGCATAGGATGTGGCAATGTAAGATTAGCAATGAACTTCCTAAAAACGGCGAGTTTTCACGTTTAAAACTGCAAAGTGCCTTGATGATGCTTTTATGGCGTTATAGGCAGATGCTGGCTGATGAGCAGGGAATCCAGACTTCTTAAAATTTATTTTTCACATGTTTAGGCATTTTGCGATTAGTTGGCATTACTTTAAGACTAAGGATATTGTGAAGACTCAAAGGTTTGCTAGGCACCGTAACATCCAGAGCACACCGCACTCTGTGCATATAGTCAAAAGCTGGATTAAAGAGAACGATTATGGTCTAGTCTGTGCAGAGTCTAAAAGAAGCCCTGATTATGTCTTAGATGGGTACTTATAGATTTTGATTAAAGGTTAAAGCAAGCTTGGGTCTTCATAGGGTTATCGTCCACGGGGCCAAAAGCATTAATGTCAGGATTATTATGAAGGATGTTAATGGAACCATTACGTTATCATCTAATATGCCAAATTCAAAGTGTTCAATTACGGAGGCGGCAGCTCCGGCTATCATGCCTGCGATGCCCAAGGTTGCGCCTACTGGTATGGAGAAGAGGGCCATGGCGAGGTTCCCCCACCATGATTTCGTCCGCCGTTTATATAATGCATTTCTCACAAGCCCTGTAAGAGCGTCGCCTACGGACATGAATAGGACTGGGAGGACACCGACCCAAAAGTTTCCACGTGAAACAACCCATCCTAGGGCAATTATTAAACCCCACATTATGCAAAATGAAACCTCATACGCGTTATCTGCTGTCTGAAACCAATACATAAGCCTGCCAGTTTTATGGGGAATGTAGGTTAATGCCCCAAGTATAAACGCCATTATTAAGGGTATGATTGGCGTTTCAAAGGTTAAGGGAACAATTAAAGCCACAAATCCCCCAGTTAAAACGTGAATAACCTTTCTGTTATAGTATATGGCTATATTGCCCTCAAAGCCATGTTTAACCATCAAGTCATATAGTTTTCTAGTTAAAAAGGCTACAACGAAAATCACCCAAGCGAATAAAATAGCTGTTGCCAATATTTCCTCAAATTCGATTAAGACCATATATATAAGAATTTGATGGAAAACTTATAAAATTTTAGACCGCCTAACCACTTAAGAACCTTAATGCTCGAAAGCCTTTTATTTGAATCGCCATCAATAAAATTGGCTTAGTGATGTGGAATGGATTTTCAAACAAGTAAAAACTTAGGCGGCGCAGGGTCTCTCTTACTCTTCTCAGGTCCATTGCTAGCTTTATTTCATGGCTTTGGCGGAATCCTTCTCTTAATAGGCGCTATGCTTGTTCTTATTGCATTAAAGGGTTTTGCAGATCACTACAAAGAGGCAGGCATCTTCAATAATGCTCTTTACGGCTTTATAACAGCAGTGGTAGGCGCTGTCATATCAACAGTACTATTCATTGTTACTGCTGTTAGAGTGATGGAGGAGTTAGGCTTAGATCTAAAAGATGTCGCTGGATGGCCCCGTCAAATTGGGCCTGAAATGGTCATGGAGTTACTTCGGGGTATGTTAGGCGGCATCCTCATATCCTTATTAGTGATCTTCGTGTTTGCAATTATAACAGCCATGCTTTATAGAAAATCCCTCAACCTTCTATCTTCAAAATCTGGAATTGGCTTATTTAGTACAGCGGGTCTTCTGCTCCTGATAGGGACTATTCTAACAATAGTCATAGTTGGTTTTGTGATTATTTGGGTAGCTTTCCTCTTAATGGCTGTTGCCTTCTTCTCCATGAAACCGCTGACACCCACCGAGTCAGCAGCCTAATTCATTTTTCTGTCATGTAATTGGGTCAATTTTGGATTTTCTTAGCATGTTGGCGTTTGTTACTACGGAAACGGAGCTGGTGGCCATACAAAACTCTGCTATAACTGGGTGAAGTAGACCTAAAACCGCAAGGGGTATTGCCACCGCATTATATATCAATGCCCAGAAGAGGTTCTGCCTAATCTTCCTAAAGGTAGCTATGGATAGCCTAATAGCAGTTATTAAGCTGGATAAATCTCCCCTCACTAAGATTATGTCTCCGGCTTCAATGGCAATATCTGTACCTGTCCCAATAGCTATTCCAACATTCGCTTGCACCAAGGCTGGAGCATCATTTATGCCATCCCCAACCATAGCTACGGTTCCATACTTCCGCTGAATATCGCTAATAACCTGGGCTTTTTGAGCTGGCAAAACATCAGCATAAACATCGCTTATCCCAAGCTGCTTCGCTATGGCCTCTGCAGTTTTCCTATTATCCCCAGTTAGCATAATAACCTTGAAGCCCATTTCTTTAAGCTCTTTTACCGCTTTTCTGGCATCATCTTTAGGAGTATCTGCCACCGCAATTATCCCTATAACCTTATTATTTACAGCGAA
>JAGTRA010000001.1:5992-21095 GCA_018396935.1 Candidatus Bathyarchaeota archaeon | reverse complement strand
CTATTAATGGTTTTCCAACATAAACCTTAACGCCGCCTATAATGCCTTCAACACCCACTCCGCTAATAGCCCTAAAATCCTCAGGTGAACCGAGCTTTATTCCCTTTTCACGAGCCTTTTCCACTATAGCCTTTCCGAGGGGATGCTCTGAACCCTGTTCGAGGCTTGCTGCATAATATAGGATCTGATCCACGGTCCATGAGCTGCTAAGTGGAATAATATCCGTCACCTCAGGCTTACCTTTAGTGAGAGTTCCAGTCTTATCCATTACTATGGCTTTGACTTCCTTAAGGGTTTGAATGGCTTCTCCCCTCTTGATGAGGATCCCCCTTTCAGCTCCCATTCCAGCCCCAACCATGAGAGCTGTATGAGTTGCTAAGCCAAGGGCACATGGACATGCAATAACCAGCGTAGATACCGCAGCTGAAATTGCAAGCATAAGCGGAGGCTGATCGATGTTAACCCACGGAAGGATTGAGGCAGCCCATCTTGATAAAGCCTTCATGTTTTCTGGGAAAAACATCCATAAAAAGAAGGCTGAAAGGGCTATAAGCAGTACTACTGGTACAAAGTATTGAATTATTTTATCAGCGAATTCCTGTATTGGCACTTTAGTTCCTTGGCACTCCTCCACTACTCTTATCACTTGCGACAGAAAAGTATCTTTTCCAACCCTTGTGGCTGCGACTTTTAGAAGTCCTCCTTGATTTATTGTACCGCCAATAACGTTGTCCCCCGGCTTCTTGTACACTGGCATCGATTCGCCTGTTACCATTGATTCATCAACAAAGCTTTCACCATCAATAACAACGCCGTCAGCAGGTATTTTCTCTCCAGGCCGTATAACCATAACATCGCCAACTTTAACATCCTGAATTGGCACATCTTTTTCTACACCATCGACTAAAATTCTAGCAGATTTAGCCTCCAGCCTTATCAATCTTCGGATAGCTTCAGAAGCTCTTCCTTTAGCTTTAGCCTCAAAAAATCTTCCAGTTAAGTGAAAGGCCATAATCATGGCAGAGACTCCTGAATAGTTAAATAGAGGCGTATATAGAGACGCAGGGCCTGTTAAGAAGGCTATCAAGGTCCCCATCGCTATAAGGACGTCCATGTTAACGCCTTTATGAACCATCACCCTTAGGGCCGATCTATAAGTCGGTAGTCCAGCCCAGAATAATACCGGAATTGAGAAAATAATCACGCCCATATTGTATATGAGCAAGTTTGGCCACGTAACGCCAAAAAGCATATCAGGAATCATCCAAGCAATAATTGGGAAAGTGCACGCCCAAGCGAGAAGCATCCTCCGGCGAGCTCTATTCATCTCCTCAATGTAAATGTCAACCTCTTCCTCAGTCTCAACTTTGTAGCCAAGCTCTTCAATTATCTTCCTCAAGTCTAAAATCGATACTAATTCAGGAATGTACTCTACTACAGCTCTTTTTGTGGCTAGATTTACACTTACCGATTTTACACCATTCAACTTTCTTAAGTTAGCTTCTATCCTAGCTGCGCATGTAGCACAGCTCATTCCACTAATTATGATGCTTATACGCCTTATCTCGAATCCCTGATAAACATTAACAGGTTTATATCCAGCAGCCCTTATCTCCTCAATTATCTCATCTAAAGTTACAAGATCAGGATCATATTCAACATATGCTTTTTCAGTAGCAAAGTTAACATTAGCCCTATATATCCCCGGCTTCTTCATTAAAGCCTTCTCTATGGATTGGGCGCATGAAACACAATGCATTCCAGCAATTTGAATAACTGCCTTTTTCTTTCCCATAAATTTCCCCTAATTCACAAGGTAATTAGATCACATCCTCATGGTCAAGCGCTTTTCTAACGGCTCTAACAGTCCTCTTTAAAAGTAATTCCGCCACCTCTTGACTTGGCCAACCTCCTAAGCCGCAGTCTGGTCCAGTAAAAGTTAATCTCTCACCAAAGCGCATTTTAGCCTTTAAAAAACGCTTCATAATAACCTCCTCATCTTCTACAAACTGTTCAATCTGAGGCTTAACCACTCCTCTACCATAAAGTTCTGCCATAATATTGTTTATATCTGTTCGAGATACGCCCACCCTAATGTTCTTATCTGCTTTCTCCAACATCTCCCTTGAAATGTACTCGATATTACGCGGTGAGGCTGCTGCCTCAATGGATATCACATCTAAGTTTCTAGCTTCCAACAGATCGGTTATTCTTGTTGGAGCGTGAATGTGAATCTGCCTTATCACACCTTTAACATCAAGGGCTCTCTCTAAAGCACCCACTATTAAATCCCTATCATCAGTTATGTCCCTAATTCCGAAGCTGGGCTCATCTAACGAGATAACAACGGTCTTAATGTGTTTAGAGTTTAAAATAGCGTTTTTGATAAATCGCCTAACTGTTTCAGCAAACATAAACAAAATATCTTCATACACTTTAGCTCCAACTTCCGCTAGGTAAAGCTCTAATGGTCCCGTTACGCATACACGAAGGGCTATAAAATGTCCAAATTCATTATAAAGCCTGTTTGCTTCAGCGGCAATAACGTAAACCTCAGGTATGATTGCATGCTCCTCCTCAACAACATATGTGCCTCTTTCCATAGCTTTATGAATGACTTCAATGAATTGCTTATGCATGTCATAGTGTTGGGGGTAGGTAGCCACGTCTAATCCTGAATTAAGCTTAATCATAAAGGAGTCTAAAACAACTCTATAAAAGTTGTTGAAGATAAACAAGTCCTCTCGAAGATCCTTACCCATAATGATCAATTCTCTAGCAAGCCTATAGGCTTGCTCAAAGTCACCCCTATTTACATGAGAAGGCAGAGGGAAACTTCCTATGTCATCAATAATCGGTTTCATAATAAAATTATCTAGAACTGATCAATTAAAGATTTTTATAGGTTTGGGAAAAAGGGTAACAAATATTAAGCCCTAAATTACTTTCAATTTTACGGTGGTACTTTGCCAGGACTCTGGAAACTTCGCATATCTATGATAGCTACTCTAGCTGCTATTATAGGTTTATCTACACTAGTCTTCACCATAATCTTAAGTGTAATAGGTGCTTTCGACCTAATAACCCTAGGCATTCTAGTGGTCATATTCAATATTGGACAGTGGTTAATCTCTCCATATATAATTGACGCTCTTTATCGTACTCGCGAAGTAACTGAGGCTGAAAATCCACAACTTCACAGGATTCTCGAGGAACTAAGCAGGAAGAGTGGCATAAAGAAGCCGCGCCTTATGTTCTCGCCTATTCCTATACCCAATGCTTTTGCTTATGGGTCACCGATTGCTGGAAGCAGGGTGGCGGTCACTGACGGGCTTCTCAAAAACCTTGACATCGATGAGGTAGAAGCTGTTATAGGTCATGAACTCGGTCACCTTAAGCATAGAGACGTTCAAATCATGATGTTTGTATCACTTCTTCCAGCGCTGTTCTACTACATAGGCTACTCATTAATGATATCTGCAATGTTTAATAGGCGAAGGGAGGGGGGTGGTGGGGCAGCATTACTTGGTATGTTCTTTATGGCTTTCTCATGGATACTCAACATGTTCATTCTATACCTAAGCCGTCTAAGGGAGTATTATGCCGATAGACATAGTGCATCAATTGTGGATGACGGGGCCCAAAAGCTTTCAGAAGCCCTAGCCAAAATAGTTTACGCAACTAAGGGAATGGGTAGAAAACGTAAAGAACTACAGAATCTAAACGCTTTCAAGGCGCTCTTCATTGAGGATCCTGACCGCTCTGACGCTGATTCCATGCTACTATCCGCCGTAGTTTCAGGAGACCAGCAGCTAGTACAGGAGATTCTATCACAAAAATTAACAACCCTTGATAGAATACTTGAGCTATTCTCCACACATCCCAACATAATAAAGAGACTTAAAGCTCTTCAGGAAATTAGATGAAAAGACGGCGTAAATTCACCCTAATTTTTTATAAAAAATTTTTTATAAAAAATATAGAAAATAAAGTAAGGATAAAAAAGTGTTGATGGCTGATTGTATAGTTTTTCATGGTGGCGGGGAATATTCGAAGGTGACTGGATCCACTGTTGAGTAGTACCACAAAATTGTTTCACCAGAACTTACTACGTATTTATTGCATGCTGTTCCGCCATGAGACCATCCGTAAGCTGTCCAAGACCACCATCCCCAATACTTGTAATTGCTGGGCTCCTCCTCTACGCCATTTATGGCATTTATATAAATGCCCATAGGTCCATAGTCTTTGCTTTTAATAGTCCACCCAGCATTTATCATTGCATCATATATAGTTCTACCTAAGGTACCATTATACCATATCCTAGTACCGTTGCCATAGTCAATGCCTAAATTTATAGGTACTTCCCTGACTCTAGCTTCAAGGTCGGTATATTGATAGTAGTAGTATGCACTCAGCGAAGACGCTGCTATAGCCCAGCAGAGAAGTCCTATAGAGGCTAGGGCCCATTTATTTCTTAACACCAAATCTCTCACCTCCTATAAACTTTTCTAAAGCTATAATTAAAGGAATGGAGCATACGCCAAAAATAATTGCGTTGCTTATTTCATGGAGCAATGCAAAGGGCACACCTGTTATTATTGCAACTAACAGGGGTACCCTAAAAGAGAAAGCATATACAATATTAGTGAACAAGTCATATAGCAATGTTGTTACGAAACCTACCGCTCCAAACAGTATGCTTAGGCTTAAGTGGTTTTCATTGAAATCTATGGATGCTGTCCATTTCCCAAGAGCCCCACCAGCAAATCCATATATTGTCTCTGATAGCATTGTTGAAATCCAAACTTGTGGGGCGAAACCGTATGGGTTCATCACTCCGTAAATCAGCCATATCATAATGCCTACGGAAGCTCCAATGACAGGGCCAAAAACGAAACCTGTTACGAAGACGAAAAAATCCATAACTTTGAAATTCGGTATCCCAATCAGCGCATAATTTGATCCTAAGCATAGTGCGGTAATTACTGTAATTAAACAAATCTTCTTAGCGTTTAACATTACCCGCTGGATTATCTAACCATTATTAATAAACATTGCTAAACCAGCTATCAAACTTGGTTTAATATGTTACTGATATAAACTCCGATAACCCTTTATTTTTATGATAGGTGTTTAGAATCTAGGAAGGAGACGCGTATTGTCAGCGCTGGAAAATGTTAAGATATTGATTGAAAAGCTATCGACGCTTCAAGAGCGGAGAAAAGAAGTAGCGTCGGAGGCTTTAGCTTTAGCTGAAAGAAGAAATAAGCTTAATGAAGCTTTTAAATGCTTAAAACTTGAGATCAAGAGGCTCCGTGAATCGAGAAATAAGTTAAATCTTGAATTGCAGAAGCTTAAAGAGATGCGAAGAACATTGGTGGAGGAGCGAAGACTAAAGATTGAAACTTTAAAGATGTTAAGAGGCGAATTTGATGTTTTAGAGAAAAATTTACCGTCTAAGAGCCTTAAAAGTTTATTGGATGAAATAAGGTCCATAGAGAGGAAAAGACAGACAACACCTATGGATCTTCACGAGGAAAGGCAATTAATCGAAAAAATAGGGAAGCTCGAGGCACAAGTTAAGATTTATAGAAAGATCAATGATTTAAAGGGTAAGATAATCGAGGCTGAGGCAGAAATCAAAGCCATTGAGACTAAAGTGGCATCAATTAACGGAGAAATTGCTGAGATCTCAAACCAAAGCCGCATTATTCATGAAAAAATTATCAACAAAATTGGGGAAGCGAGTAACATTAAGACGGAGGCTGATAGACTCCATCAACTTTTTATTCAGCTTAAAGAGCAGGAAGCTAAATTAAGACAGGAAATAGCTGAGGTACGCAGTGAAATTCAAAGACTAAAACTGGAGATCAAGGCTGAGGAGGATAGGAAACGTAAATCTATAGAGGAGGCAATGCTTGAGGAATCCGCTAAAAAAGCTTTGGAAAAACTTAAGCAAGGAAAAAAGCTAACATTGGAAGAGTTTAAAGTGCTTTTAGAAAGACAAGATAACGCAAAATTAAAGTTAACCTAAATGGGTAATTGAAGAGAGCACGAAAATGTATTCAAAAAGCGGAGAGGAAATAATTCCTGAGCAGCGGCGTATTTTAATTTTATGTGTTGATAGAGATGGAGATCTTGTTAGGAAAACAGGTATAAAAACTCCTGTTATAGGCAGAGATAATAATTTGAATGCGGCGGTTGCTTTGGCCCTTAAGGACCCTGAAGAAGCTGATGCTAATGCCATGTTTGAAGCTGTACGTCTTCATGATAGCCTACTAGGCGAAGTCAAACCTAATGAACTTATTGAAGTAGCTACAATATCAGGGTCAGAACTTGGGGGGGTAAGCTCTGATAGAAAAATAGTCGCAGAGTTAACAGATGTTCTAAAGAGCTACCCAGCTAATGAAGTTATACTGGTAACGGATGGTTATTCTGATGAAGCTGTGTTGCCCATTATAGAGTCTCGTGTACCAGTATCCTCTATTAGAAGAATCGTTATAAGGCATAGTGAATCAATAGAAGAGACTGCTGCTCTTTTCTCCAGATACTTGAAGTTGCTTATAGAGGACCCCCGTTACTCGAAGTTGGCTCTAGGGCTTCCAGGCTTCCTGCTATTGATGCTAGGTGTTCTCTCAATCTTTGGTTTCGTACATTACTATTTGATAGCTTTCATAATCTTCTTAGGTTCAATTATGTTAGTTAAAGGCTTCGGCATTGATCGACTTGCGGTAAAAGCTTATCGATGGCTTAAAGAGTACTCCCCACCGCCTTTGAGGGTACAGATATCCATCTTCTCAACACTTGCTGGCCTTTTATGCATAATTATAAGCGTCTACCTTGGATGGAGTGCAGTGGCGCTTTTACTTCCCTCAGCAGGGGACCTGTTTGGAGCTTTACCACGCTTCGCTGGCGTATTTATTGAGACATCTAAAGATTTAGCAGTAGTAGGCATTTGTGTTTTCCTTTCAGGGAGAACTATACGCTGGTACCTTGAAAGAGATCCACGACTTCTTCGCAACATCGCCTTAATTGTCTTTATTGGTTGGAGCCGCCAAATTCTTGATGCTACTTCAAAAATTTTAATTAATCCCGAAATTGGCTATGGCCTTCTAATATTTACAACAGTTGTCGGCATACTTTTAGGCTTAGCTTCATTACTTGTAATAGTTGTAATTCATCATTCAGCTAAATCTTTCTTTAAAAAAGTTGAAGAGGAGGCTGAGGAGCTTGAAGATTAAAATTGCAATTATAGGCGGATCTGGTTTTGAGAAACTTTTTGCCGAAGCCCAGAGGATACGCATTGGAACACCGTACGGTATACCTCCCCCCATACTAACAGGGAAGATAGGTGATCGTGATGTAGCTTTTATTCCAAGACATGGTTATGGCCACTCTATACCTCCACATAAAGTCAATTATCGGGCGAACATTTATGCCCTTCATGAAGTTGGCGTTGAGAGAATTATTGCAATAAACGCTGTGGGTGCTATAAACGCTAAATTTAAACCAGGAGACATCGTTATACCTCATGACATCGTGGACTTTACCAAATCTAGACCTTTAACGTTTTATGACAATGCTCCCGTAACACATATTGACTTCTCTAAGCCTTACTGTCCAGAATTACGGGAAATTTTAATTAGGAAAGCCTCAGAAGCCGGTGTGCGGTCTTGGGATCACGCTGTTATAGTTTGCACTGAAGGCCCGCGATTTGAAACTCCTGCAGAGATTGAAATGTTTAGGCGTTTAGGTTTTGATGTTGTTGGGATGACAAGCATCCCTGAGGCTATTCTGGCAAGGGAACTGGAGATGTGCTATGCATCTTTATGCTTTGTCTCCAACATGGCTGCAGGCATGCAGGAAAGACTTACACCTCTTGAAGTTATGGAGATTTCCAGAAGGATAAACTTGTACGTAGAGCAAATCATTATTGAAGCCATAAAGGCAATACCCCTTGAGCGATCGGGAAATTGTCCATGTGCACAAGCCCTTAGGGAAGCGAGGCTATAATGGTGCTTAAGGGTCTTCTATCAAGTCTTGGTATATACAAGCTTTATGAGAAGTGGCTTTGGCATCAGATTAAGGATGGAGCTAAACCTGAGCACATAGCTGTTATCCTTGATGGAAACCGGAGGTGGGCGGCTGAAAAATCATTGAAGCCATGGTTCGGACATAGAAAAGGCGCCGAGAAAGTTGAGCAGCTTCTGGAATGGTGTTTAAGGCTTGACGTCAAAACTATCACACTTTATGCTTTTTCTATTGAAAACTTCCGCCGCCCGAAGGAGGAAGTGGATCAAATAATGCGCATAGCTGCTGAAAAACTTAAAAAAATTCTAACAGATGATAGAATTCATAAGCATAAAGTCCATGTAAAGGTCATAGGTCGAAAAAATCTTCTACCAGATGATCTAAGAAATTTAATAGACCAGGTTGAAAAAGCAACTGAAAAATATGATAGACACTTTCTAAATATAGCATTTGCTTATGGAGGACGAGCTGAGATTGTTGATGCTGCAAGGAAAATTGCAGAGAAGGTTAGACAAAACGAGCTTAACCCAGAAGATATAAATGAAGAGCTCTTTGAGAAATACTTATATACAGCTCATCTTCCAAAGCAGGATCCCGACCTTATAATAAGAACTTCTGGAGAAGAAAGGTTAAGTGGATTTCTGTTATGGCAATCTGCCTATAGTGAATTTTGTTTTATGGACGTTTATTGGCCGGACTTCAGGCTGATAGACCTCTTAAGGGCTGTAAGAACCTTTCAGAAACGTAAGCGCCGCTTTGGAACTTAGTGGCGTCTACGTTCTCTTTTTAGCGCTTACTATCGAGATTACGTCACCATCCTTGAGAACGTAATTCTCACCAAGACGTTTTCTCTCTCTAGCCTCTATAGCGTAAATGAAACTTTCTCCAATTTCAGAATGGATCAAGTAGGCAAATTCTCGCGCTGTAGTCCCGTAGGGGACGAGATAGGCGTCTGGCAGAACGCGGCCTTGATGATCTGTTAAATGCTCTATATTTTCAACGGGATAAACAACTATCATCTTTAAAAGTTTAAAGTATGCGGTGTTGATGGCATCCTGCACCCCTGTAGAGCCAAATTTAAAGAGAATTTTCTCCCGTATAGCTTCAAGAGCTCTAACCTGGCTTTCAGAAAGCTTATCTCGATTAATTATTCTGAAGTTGCAGTCTCCAGGTCTATACTCTATAAGGTTCTTCTCCGCCGCCCTCCTTAATGCAAGCTCAGCTTCAGCGCAACATGGTATAACTGGGTAATCTAGCTGTTTCAAACGTTCCAGATTTTCCTCAGCTTTAGGCGCATCTATCTTATTAGCTACTATAAGCATCGGCTTAGATATTCGTCTTAGGCTATCTACAAAGTTTATGAAGTCTTCTTCACTCCAAGACATTGGTTTTTCAGGGTTTAGCCCAGTCATCTTAATAGCTTCAAATATGTGAACACGCTTTATAGCTAACCCGCTGAGGCGTTCCTCGAGCATGGAAAGGAGATCTTTAGCTTCTGCATCAACAGTCCTAGCGATTTTAGGCCAGTCACGTTTTAGAATATTTGCCATCCACATAGTTATCTCTTTCTCGAGAAACTTCACATCTTCAATGGGATCATGCTCTCCTGGTCTACACGGTCGCCCCTCAGCATCTGTCCCTCCTGAAGCATCTACCACATGAAGCAGAACATCTGCTTTTCTTATTTCATCTAAGAATTGATTGCCAAGTCCCCTCCCTTGCCATGCTCCTGGAACAAGCCCAGCGCAATCTATCATCTCTATGGGAATCAATCGCACTCCCTCAAGACATATTGAGTTCACAGGGGTATCCTTTACACCGAACTCTCTACATACACATGGCGCCCTTACATACCCTACCCCCCTGTTTGGCTTAATGGTTGTAAACGGATAATTTGCAATCTCTGCCGGTGCCAATGTTGCGGCGCTAAAGAAAGTAGATTTACCAACGTTAGGTTTACCAACTATACCAAGCAACCTAGAATACTTCTGCATCTTGACTCACGCAGCTAGTTAAATATCACCTTAATGGCTATATGCCGCCCACACCCTTAAATGGCTTTAGCCCTAGTATCACACATCTAAGTTCCACTCTTCCTCTCAAGTAGGTAATTCTTAGCTTTCTTTAATATCACCTTTGGGATATCATTCCTATTTTCAAGAGTTAAATCGAAAACCTCAGCATCGTTCATAGACTTTATTTTATCAACCAGCTTATCTCTTGCCCTCCAGTGTATAACGCCAATTATTAATTTGTTGCTTTCTACAGCCTTTAAAACAGCCTCCCTGAAAGGTTCAGAGAAAAGCTCCATGGGACCTATTTCATCTATAACTATTATGTCACATTCCATGATAGCGTTTAATATGGCTGAAACACCTACTCTGTTCAAGTCATTTAAGTTAACTCGATACTTACCCAACCTCGGTCCAATTTGCTGCCCTATGTGGGCTAACAATCCTCTATTATAGCTGTTTAAATCTATAATTTCAAAGCCGACGCGTGTGCCTTCTTCACGTACTTCACGACTTATCATTCCACCAATTCGGTAACCTTCAGCTTTCAGCGTTTCAGCAACTTTAAGAATGGCTGTGGTTTTCCCAGATCCAGGCTTTCCAGTAACGAGAAGTATGCGTTTTGCCACAGATGCCAACTCTCTGATAATAAATTTAAAGGTTGCTCTCTAAATTTTTAGCCGTGAAAATTCTTTCATCGCCTCCTCAAGGTAGGAGTGTGAGACTGTGGAATTTGATTTCCCAACAGAAGTTCTAGAGGAGGGCGAGGTTAAGTTCTTAGCTCCTAAACTTAGCGCCTTTGTTTCAAGCCGGCAGGAATATGCTCCGGCCAAGGCTCCGGTTTTCTATAACCCTGCTATGGAACTTAATAGGGATATAGCTGTCCTAGCGCTTCAAGCGTATCAACGCTTTGTAAATCGACAGTTAACCATATGCGAGCCCTTGGCTGGTTGCGGAGTAAGAGGAATCCGCTTTGCAAAGGAAGTTGAAGGTGTAAGTCATGTAATTGTAAATGATATAAATGAAAAGGCTTTTCAAATGGCTAAATTCAATGTTTCTATTAACAAAATTAACGATCGAGTTACGGTATTCAAAGAGGATGCTAACTTATTATTATCCAGCTACGCAGCGCCTCATCGTAGGTTTGATGTCGTTGATTTAGATCCCTTCGGTTCTCCATCGCCATTTTTAGATTCAGCTATCCGCGCTATTAGAGATGGAGGTCTGCTAGCTGTAACAGCTACTGATATGGCTCCGCTATGCGGCGTCCACTTAAAAGCTTGCCTACGCAAATATGGAGGAAAACCCCTTCGAACGGAATATTGCCATGAGATAGCTTTACGTTTGCTAATAGGCTCCATAGCTACTGTAGCTGCAAGACATGAAACCTCGGTTCATCCCGTTTTTAGCCATAGTACAGACCATTATGTAAGAGCCTATTTGATAATAAAGCATGGAGCAAAAAATGCAGATAAATGCCTTAGCGAAATGGGTTATATTCTGCATTGCTTTAGTTGTCTCCACCGTGAAACTGTTAAAGGTAATGTCCTACTAGGGTATAGTAGCAAATGTCCCGAATGTGGCGGAAAAATGGATTACGCTGGGCCTCTTTGGCTTGGGAAACTTTGGGACTCTCATTTCTATATGCTAATGGTTGAAGAATTTAAGCGCAAAAAGCTCAAGTGTGCAAAACGAATTTACAAAATTTTAACTCTGATTGGAGAAGAGCTTAATGGCCCTATAGGTTACTACGTCCTTGATAGGTTCTGTGAAAAAGCCCATTTGCCCATGCCCTCTGCTAAAACCATTGTGGAATTAATTAAAGGCTTAGGTTCTGAAGCGTGTAGAACCCATTTTCACCCTAATGGTGTAAGAACAATTATGCCAGCAAGGGATTTTCTAAAAATTTTAAGGAAAGCAGTAGGGTTAAATAGCGATGATGAAATAGCGGTAGAGTCCCGCTAAGTTTTAAGTATATGCGTATTTATGTTAGAGTGGAGTTATAATCATTAAACAAGGGGGTGCCACCAAGTTCGGAAAGGTTTTAGTTACCTCGGCTTGGCCTTACATAAATGTTACCCCTCACCTTGGTAATTTAATAGGTTCTGTTTTATCAGCGGATGTTGTCGCTAGGTACTATAGGCTTAAGGGTGAAGAAGTTCTAATGGTTAGTGGTTCAGATGAGCATGGAACCCCCATTGAGGTAGAAGCTATAAAGCAAGGTGTTCACCCAAAGGTACTTACGGATAGAAATCACGCCAAGGTAGCTGAACTATTTAAAAAATGGGGCATATCATTTGACAACTACACACGTACCGAAAGCCCTGTACACAAAGAGTTTGTGCAACAACACTTAATGAAGATTTACAAAAACGGTTACATTTTTACGAAAGAAACAGAAATGCTATACTGCGATAATTGCAAACGCTTCCTGCCGGATAGATTCGTTGAAGGGAAATGTCCCCATTGTGGTCATGCGCCAGCAAGAGGTGATCAGTGTGATGCATGCGGCAGACTTCTTGACCCCACACTCCTTGTGGAGCCGTATTGCGCCATTTGCAAGGGAAAACCAGTGTTGAAAACCACTAAGCACTGGTACTTCGATCTTTCGAAGTTTTCGGATAAACTCATCGAATACATTAGCCATAATAAACAACTTTCACCAAGTGTTAGAAACTTCACTTTAAATATTATAAAAGAGGGGTTGAAGCCTAGAGCTGTCACGCGAGACGTAAGTTGGGGAATCCCAGCGCCTTTCCCAGGTGCTGAAGGTAAAACCATATACGTCTGGGTGGAGGCAGTTTTAGGTTATGTATCTGCTACGATAGAGTATTTCCGGAATAAAGGCGATCCTGAGGGTTGGAAGGCTTACTGGTTTGATAAAAACACAATAACCTTATACTTTATAGGTAAGGATAATATTCCCTTCCATACAATAATTTTACCAGCCCTCTTAATGGCTTCTCATGAGGATTACAACCTGCCCTGGAATGTCTCAGCGACAGAGTTCCTCCAATTTAAAGGCGAAAAAGCTTCTAAAAGTCTTAGGATAGGAATATGGATAGATGAGGCATTAGAGCTTTTCCCTCCTGATTATTGGCGATACTTTCTAATTTCAACGAGACCTGAAACAAAAGATTCAAATTTCTCTTGGGAATTATTCGCTGAGAAAATTAATTCTGACTTAAATGATACATATGGAAACTTTGTTCATCGAACCCTCTCCTTTATCAATAGAGAATTTAATAGTGAAATTCCAAACCCTGGGTCATTAGATAGCGATGATAAACAGGTCATAGATGACCTCAAACGTCAAGTTGATGCAATTGCTTATGACTTTGAGGCGTGTAGACTGCAATCTGCAGCTAATGGAGTTATGGCTATAGGACGTTTAGGGAATCAATATCTTAATCAAAAGGAGCCTTGGAAACTTATTAAAGAAGACAGGGTTAAAGCAGCCACAATAGTGTATATATCAGCCCATTTAGTGAAAGCTTTAGCCATAGTCTCAGCGCCTATAATACCTTTTACAGCTGAAGAATTATGGAAAATCCTAAACCTTCCAGGAAGTGTTCATAATCAAAGATGGAGCGAAGCCATAAAGCCAATACCACCTGGACATAAAATCGCTAAAGCTAAGCCTCTCTTCAAAAAAGTGGAAGCTGATGGGAAAATGCTAGATGCAATGCTGCAGGAGGTTAGGGAGAAATTAGCTAAAGGTTGATAGAGGCATTTTATATGGAAATTAAGTTAGACTTACATGTTCACACATGTTATTCACATGATGGGCTCATAACTCCAGAAGAGCTTATCAAGTATACTCGCAGAGCAGGTCTTGATGGTGTAGCTGTAACTGATCATAATAGAGTTGACGGAGCCTTAAAACTAGCTAAAAAATTTAATCTATTAATAATCCCCGGCATAGAGGTTTCTAGTGATGGTTGTCACATCATAGGGCTAAATGTCTCAGAACCTGTTCCAAGTGGCCTAAGCATGGAGGAAACTATCGAGAAGATTCATAAGTTAGGTGGCATAGCTATCATATGTCATCCGTATTCGCTCGTTAAATCTATGTTAAAGAAGATCTCTCTAAGCTCAAAGCTGGATGCTATTGAAGTAATAAATGCTTCAGCGTTCCCTTTCAATCGTTCAGTTAATTATGCAAGACAATTAGCAATTAATTTGAAGTTGCCTCAAGTGGCTGGTAGCGATGCTCATTATGCTCCAGAAATAGGGTCAGCATACACCATAATAAATTCTGAAAAAAACCCAGAGGATATTTTAAGGGCTATTCAAAAAGGACTATGCAAGCCTGTGGGAAAAGGAATACCCTTAAAAACAAAGATTAAAAAGCAAATTCTAAGACTCGTCGCCAATAAACTATAAAAATGTGAAAGCTTGGAAAGGTTTATAGCGAATGTTTAATTAACTTGGTTGATCCTGCTCCATCTGGTAGATATCGAGTTCTATATTTAGTACTTTTTCCGGCTCCGAGATAGGCTCAAGGTTAAAGAGCCTAGAAGCAATGCTGCCAAAATCTATTGATAGCTGACCTGAAACTACATCTGTCGCGGCCACGGTTGTATCTAAATCTTTACTAGAGTCTGCTTTGTCATTAAGTATAAGCGTAGCTCTGCCGCTTACTGCTTCAACGCCCCTAATGTTTTGAGCAAACATTTCCATCACACTTTGAGCTTTGCTAGCTAGCTCTTCTTCTTCGACGTACCTCGTTATTTATCAAATCTCTAATGGCAACTCTAATGGCCTCAGCCCTATTTGGATAAAACTTTTCATTCACCAGCTGGTCTAAAGCTTCAAGATATGGTTCAGGTAAGTATAGCGTGATCATCTTCATCTTAAGACCCTCCATCGTTACTGAGTGCTCTTTCTTAGTTATACTTCTATATGTTATGCTAAAAATATGTTCTAAATATGTTCGTGTATTATTTTTTAAATTTTACGCCAATGCCATTTCAGCCTTGTGTAAAAATTAACGTCTACAAGCCTTTAGGTTTTTATCGCTCTTTATAGCACTTAAAGTATTGTCATGGAAAAAC
>JAGTRA010000001.1:4339-5982 GCA_018396935.1 Candidatus Bathyarchaeota archaeon | reverse complement strand
GTAATAGCTGGTTGCCTAGCTGAAGCTGGATACTCCATAGTAGGTGATATAGACCAGGCGGATGTTATAATATACAATACGTGTGCGGTTAAGGGCCCAACTGAGGATCGTATGATATCATTATTGAAGCATGTTCCGAGTGGCAAGAAAATTATTGTTGCAGGCTGTTTACCTCTCATAAACTTTGATAGACTCGTGAAAGAAACACGCTTTGAAGGTGCAGTGGGACCTGCTCCTGGTGATAAGATAGTGCATATAGTCAATAGAGTGATAGCTGGAGAGCGAGTTATTGCCTTAGAAAATGCTCAACACTCAATGCCAAGTCTTCTTCTACCGAGGATCCGCGTAAACCCCATTATAGGCATAATCCCAGTAAGCTATGGTTGTTTAGGCAGCTGTGCCTATTGCTGTGTTGTTTTTGCTCGAGGGAAATTAAGGAGCTATCCTATTCACGAGATTATTGAGCGTGCAAGGCTCGACTTAGCTGATGGAGTTAAAGAGTTCTGGATAACCTCTCAGGATACTGCTTGTTATGGTAAAGATATAGGCTCAAGCCTACCAGTGCTTCTTGAATCTATATGTGCTATTAACGGTGCTTTTAACGTTAGGGTTGGCATGATGAATCCACATATGACTTTAGGAATCCTTAAAGAGCTACTTAAAGCCTTTGAAAATGAAAAAATATTCAAGTTTTTACATCTTCCTGTGCAAAGTGGCGATGATGATGTTCTAAAGCTTATGCGAAGACCATATACTATTGCAGAGTTTAAAAGCATAGTTGAAGCCTTCAAAGCTAAGTTTCCAAGGTTAACCTTAGCTACCGATATCATATGTGGTTTCCCAGGCGAAACTGAGGAAGCGTTTGAAAATACATTAAAACTTATAGAGGAAGTTAAACCTGATATAGTTAATGTTTCAAAATTCTTTGCTAGACCTAGGACTCCTGCGGCAAAAATGAGTTATAAAATTCCAGCGTCAGAAATTAAGCGAAGGAGTGAGGTTCTCACGGAGTTAACTCTTAAAATCTCTTTAGAAAGAAACATGCAATGGATTGGATGGGAGGGGGAGATTCTAGTAGATGAAATTGGAATGGTCAGAGACTCTTGGGTGGGAAGAAACTTCGCTTACAAACCCATAGTGGTTAAGAGTGAAAGCAATTTATTAGGTAAAAGGCTGAGGGTGAAAGTTGAGAAAGCATTCCCAACTTATTTAGAGGGGAAAATTATTTTAGGTTAATCAATAGCAATATTGCGGATACCTCGGAGGGCACTTATTGAGAAAAATCCCCAGAACAATGTCTACACAACATCCTGATTGTGTTAATCTCCCAGCATGGTGTAGCGAAGAAATTATTCATGGAGAAGCTGAAATCGAGGAGGCTTACTATGCCTACAGCAAACTAGGTTGTATGGAGGTTATGTGGGATGCTGAGGGAAAAGATGTAGACACACGAGTTGTTAGAAAACTTTTAAGCAAATATGAAGCCTTCTTCAAAGAGAATATCCTAGGTGAAGATGTTTTTCTCACTTACCGAATTCCAAATCCAACTGTTGAAACTGTGGAAGGTAAGATTCTACTTGAGTCGCTTGTGAACATCCTAGTAGCGCATGACATCGCAACAGCCTTTTATGGGCGGGAAACAT
>JAGTRA010000001.1:0-4329 GCA_018396935.1 Candidatus Bathyarchaeota archaeon | reverse complement strand
ATTTTGCCATTAACTACCCGCAGTGAGGACTTGCTTGGACTTAAGAGATGTTATGAGAAAGCATTAGTTAGCATAGAGAGTGTAAACCTATGTGATTACATAAAGGTTTCAGATTGGATGGGCTCATTTGAGCCTAAGACCATTGAAGTGATACCTTTGATCGAGGACGTAGAAAGCATGTTGAACGTTAACCAAATAATAGAGCCATACATAAGGGCTGTAAAGCCTGAATACCTCAGAGTTTTTCTCGCAAGGTCAGATCCTGCCCTGAACTATGGGCTTATATGCGCTGTCACATTATGTAAAATCGCCCTATCAAAGATTAAAAGCGTTGAGAAAGCCACAGGTGTTGAGATATTTCCAATAATTGGTGTGGGCACAATGCCTTTTAGAGGGCATCTAACCCCTAGCAACTTACCTAACTTCTTAGAGGAATATAGCGGCGTTTATACTGTTACGATTCAGTCTGCACTAAAGTATGATTATCCATTTGAAGAAACCAAGATGCTGGTCAGAACCTTAAATGAAAAATTGCCTAAAGGCGAACCTAAAATTATAGAAAGCTATGAAGAGGATATCCTAAGGAAGATATTGTTCAAATTCATGAAAAGTTATCAAGATACTGTTGAAGCTCTAGCTCCTCTTATAAATTATGTTGCAGGTTATGTTCCTCCGAGAAGAGCGAGGAAGCTGCACATTGGCCTTTTTGGTTATAGCCGAAGTGTAGGAAGGGTTTCCCTTCCTAGAGCGATACCATTCGCCGCCGCTCTTTACACTCTTGGAATTCCTGCCGAATTTATCGGTCTAAGAGCTATAGAGAATCTTTACGAAACTGAATGGAACATAATTAACGAGTATTACATAAAGCTGAAAAACGACCTTGAAGCTGTTGCCGGTTTTATATCATGGCGCAACATAAACATGCTTGCAGATGCAGCACGACAAGTGGCTGACCTCGTTAAGATGAGTGAAAATGTCCTTCAAGACGCTATGGGCAAGATTCTTATGGATCTAAATGTTGTTGAAGAAAAGTTTAATTTAAAGCTTGGACCCAGAAATTTGACCCAGAGACGCTATGAAAATGCTATTAATGATTTCTTAATTGCGATTCTCGATCAAGATCATGAAACTGCTAAGAAACGCCTTATAGAAGCCGCTAGAATTAGGCGTTGTCTTGGTTAGAAAGTAACTGTGTGAAAAAATTATTTATCTAAAGAAAGCCTAATTTTAATTCGGGGATGTCATAAGTTGAGCGAAGAAAAACTTGTAGAGGTTGGAAAAGTAACTCATTATTTCAGCAAAATAGGTGTTGCGGTTGTCGAACTTAAAGCACCTCTCGCCGTGGGAGATCGAATAATTATTAGGGGGCCGACAACAGATTTTGAACAAGTAGTGGAATCTATGCAAATTGAACACAAAAATATCGAAAAAGCTGAAGCTGGACAAAGTATAGGGCTAAAAGTTAATCAAAGAGTAAGAGAGAGGGATATAGTCTACAAAAGGGTTTAAACGTTCCAAGTTAATTTTAATTGAAAATATATAGACAAATTTAAATACTTAAATATGAATTAGATATGGGGAAAGTCTATGCGTCAGGGAAAAACAGAATGTGATCACGATTGGAAAGCTGTTGATACAACACCTGATAAATCTCATGTTGTACTTAAATGCAAGAAATGTGGCGAGATTAAAGAGGTTGAATTATTTCCATAGAAATTACTTGGGCTTTAAATTCTGAAGCCTATGAGAAATAAAGCAAGAAAAATAAGATTTTTACTCACTAAAGTTTTATTTTGACTCCCCACTTTTTATCTATAGCTTCAAGTTTTTCTGATAGTCTTTTGGCCCGCTCTTCTGCTTCTGCTAGTAAGCTATCCCATGCTTTTTCCTTAACTATCCTAGTTATCCTCTCCGCTTCGATCGGTATGTTTTCAATGGCTAAAGCTAATCTTTTATTAGCTTCTTTGTCGCTTGTCACTAGATCCAATGCCTCTTCTGGGCAGAATTTGATACATTGAGGTTCACCTTCACTTTCACATAGATCGCATACTAAAACTGATGTCTTATCTGGATGAATGGAAATGCCTCCATATGGGCAGGCTTGTACACACCATCCGCAACCATCACATTTGCTCTCTATAACTTTTATGAGCCCATTCTCCTCAGATTGAATTAGCGCTTCTCTCGGACAAGCTCTAACACATGGTGCGTCATCGCAAAACCTACATGTCATTACGAGGTTGAAAGCTGGAGTTGCCCGTATAACCCTCAGCCGAGCCCTCCGCGGATTCAATGGTCTTTCATTATGAGCCAAGGCGCAAACATACTCGCATAGGCTGCATCCAGTGCATTTAGTCGGGCTAACGGCAACAAACTTTTTTGATTTAACCTTAACCATACCCTGATTCTCCATTTAGCGTCATTACAGCTTACCATTTTAGCGTAAAACTTGTTTTTATAATTATCCTCGTTCGCTTGATTAAAGGAATGGTCATATCACCAGTTTTCTCATAACGCGACTTGAACTTTACTTTTCAAAATAAGTTTATCTCCTATAAACTCTGAAGAGTAAGCATATACTTTGACCCCCGCATTTACAGCTTCACGCAATGCTTTACCAAAAGCTGGATCTATTTCGTCATTAGGCCTGAATATTTTAGCATCTGTACGCTGAATTATAAAGAGAATAGCTGCAGCATAGCTTTCCTTAACCGCCTTAGCTAATTCCATAACATGACGTGTACCCCTACTTGTAGGTGCATCAGGAAATAGGGCTATGTCACTCCTCACTAAGGTGCATGATTTAACCTCAAGGATGCAAGGATTTCCATGGTTGCTTAATAAAAAGTCGAAACGAGTTTTTCCATACTTAAATTCAAGTTTAAACTTAGAGTAATGAGCAAACTCCGGCAAATCCCTGTTTTTAAGGGCTGATAATACGAGCAGGTTAGGAAGTCTGGAATCGATAGAAATTAATTGGTTGTTATGAAGAACAGCAACTATATCATAGACTGTTTTCCGTCGTCCACAGGGCTTTTTGCTTAAAATTAGATAAGCATCCTTAACCAATAATTCGTTGAGTCTTCCAGGGTTAGGTAGAAAGCATAAAGTTTCCTCATTGCCAATTTTAATTAGTGCTGAAAAACGGGTAACTCTTTCCTTGAATAAGCCTCTAACAAGTTCTCCTTCGATTTTAACAAAGCTAACCATTTTAATCCTAACGGCTTATAGGTGATGGACATTATTTTTGGCTATACCGGGTAAGCGCCGCATATGCGACAAAAGTTCATATTTTCTGGAACATTTGAGTTACATTGGGGACAAATTTTACCCTCAGGATTTACTGGATGGGGGATTCCAACTTCTTCCCTATAAATTTCATAATAAAACAGTTGTTCCTTATCCCGTATTGTCACCCTATCCGTTTCCAAATACTTTTTTCTTTTCTCCTCGAATTCATCGTCACGAATTTTCCTGCTAAAGAAGCTTGGTAGAATGGTGGCTCCTGAACCTACCTCAATCGGATCTTTCCTTCTCCATGCAATCTCGGGTGGCAGGATGTCTTCGAAAGCTTTACGCATTATCCATTTGCCCCACATTTGCCCTTTTTCTTCTTTAATTTTGTATTTTATGTTGAGATTCATGGCAAATTGTTTGAATTCAGGATCTAGGTACGGCGTCTTAACTTCTATCCCAAGAGCTTTCCCCATAGGGATTGATGAGAAGCACATGACCTCCCACATATTGCGGAGAGCTCTATCTATGTCGGTATATTTAAATAGCCATGGGTATCCAGCCATTAATTCATCAAGGGCATCTCCAGTCATAACGCTTTTTACACCATTAGCCTTTGCAAACTTCAGCCCTATGTATACTGTAGCGCTATTTCTGACCTCCATTGGGTCAAAAACCTTTAGAATTTTTATTACGGAACGGGCTGCTTCATAAAGTTCTTCATCAATAAAATAGTGGATGTAATGAGGTAAATTCAATTTCGTGGCTATAAGTGTTGAGTGTTCAACATCTGGCGCTGGTGCTCCTTGAAATGCGCATGTAAAAGCCTTCAATCGAGTATATTTAGACGCCACTGCCGCTAAAATGCTAGTATCTAACCCACCAGAAAGCATTATGCCTTCAGCCAAATTTCTCTTCACAACACTTTCTGTTAACTCTTTAATCCTAATACATATCTCTTCTATTTCGCTCATTTTTATCTCCTCACTTAAGTTTTCGACTTAAGGAAAGCTTCCTTAACCTTCATATAAAAGGCTTTATCACTTTTTTCAACCTCATACTTTGAAATCTCAATTTTCTTCTTAAAAAATGGGG